>NZ_JYNS01000010.1 GCF_000934725.1 Methyloterricola oryzae | reverse complement strand
CTGGAGAGCGAGTTGCGCAACAAGCATATCGACTGGATCTGCAACGCCAAGGTGGACAAGGTCGAGGCGGGGATGATGTACGTCACCGAGTACGACGAGAACGGACAGGAAAAGAAAAAGCACGAACTGCCCTTCAAGCACAGCATGATGCTGCCGGCCTTCAAGGGGGTGGATGCTGTGTTCGGGATCGACAAGCTGACCAACCCGCGCGGCTTCATCCTGGTGGACGAGCACCAGCGCAACCCGACCTATAAGAACATCTACTCCATCGGCGTGTGCATCGCCATCCCTCCGCTGGAGCAGACCCCGGTGCCGACTGGGGTGCCGAAGACCGGTTACATGATCGAGTCCATGGTGACGGCGACGGCGCACAACATCCGGGCGGAGTTGGACGGCAAGGAGCCCACCGAGAAGGGCACCTGGAACGCGCTGTGCCTGGCGGACTTCGGTGACACCGGGGTGGCGTTTTTGGCGATGCCGCAGATTCCGCCGCGCAATGTGCAGTGGGCGTCGCGGGGCCGCTGGGTGCACCTGGCGAAGATCGCCTACGAGAAGTACTTCATGCGCAAGGTGCGCAAGGGCATCAGCGAGCCCACCTACGAGCGCCTCACCCTTAAAGCCATGGGCGTCATGCGTCTCAAGAAGTAGGACCGGCGCGACGCGTCGCGCCCCATATGAATTGCGGTGCCAAGTACACGCGACTTACGGAGACGCTGAATAGACCGGCGAATCCCTATCCATTCACGAGGAGAAATGACATGAATTTTTTTCCCAAGTTGCCTGGCCCTCATGACGTTCCTTTCGCGGCTCCCTTGATGACCGCCGCCTTGTTAGGCTTTGTCATCGGTTTTGTGATCCTCAAACTGATGGATCAATTCATACCCGACAAGGACGAGCAGCAAAAATGAGATCGCGGCCGCTGGCCGGGCTGCCCGCATGGGTACCGGCCAGCGGCACTTCGCTTAAATTATCTATGCGCTTGAGCCGGGTTCCTCTCATTTGACTGTGCTGGTGCAGCTAGCTTGAAGGCAGCTGCATGACGGCCGCGGCAGGTCGTTTCTCAAGCTTTCGATTCCCGCTTTACGGAAACGTATGCGGATCGGTGCCTTCACATTCCGCTTCGGGATGGTGCTTCCGGATGGCGTTCTCGATGGCTTCGAGGCGTTCCCGCGGTACATCGACCATCATCAGAAACTCGCCGTTTTCGATGGCTGCCTGAAATTGCGCGATACGGCGGCTGCCGATGCTGATGCCTACCATGCTCGACATCAGTCCGCCGATGCCGGCCCCGGCCAGGGAAGCCGCCAGCACCGCGCCGCCGCCAAGCACAAGGCCCGTTGGCAGCGCCATGGCGACCAGGCCGGCCAGAAGTCCGGTTGCGCCGCCCAAGGCCAGTCCTTGCTCCAGGGAAGGTAGGAAATCGGTTTTCTGCATAAAGCTGGCTTCCGGTAGATCTTCCAGATAAGTGCCGCGTTTGGCCAGCACGTGAATATGGCGTTCCTCGATCCGGGCGAGCAGCAGTTCGTCCACGATCTTCTTGGTGATTTGGATGTCTGGAACCAGAAAATAGATGCGCCGCATGATCGCTGCTCCCGGGGAATGTGGCTGGGCAACGGCGCCTTCCGCGGGGGTCTTGAGCCTAAGGCGCCAGTGGGGCAGGGCGGCCAAAGTCCGCAGGAGGCGATATGATGCTTGTCGGTGGGTGACTCTACGGGACGAATCTACTGCGGCGTCGCGGAGCTTGGCATCCGCAAGGTTTCGTAGTCCATGCGGCAGGTTACGGAGTCAATGGTTTTCCAAGCCAAGCGGGCGATGCTTAGGTTTTCTTATTGTTTTGCGCGAAAGGCGGCCGGGTCGACGCCGTAGGCCTTTAATTTCTGGTAGACGGCGCGGGGGGTGAGCTCCATGGCTGCCGCGACACTGTTCACATTGCCTTGGGCTTCCTGCAGGGACTGCTCCAGGTAACGCCGCTCCAGTTGTTCCAGGGCCTGCTGGCGGATGTGCTTCCACGACTGTCCCGGTGGCGCCGGTTCCATCTCGGCCAGCGAGATTTCGGCGATCTCGGATTGCTGGCTGAACAGCACGGCTTTTTCCAGGGTGTTTTCCAGTTCGCGCACGTTGCCTGGCCAGGCGTACGAGCGCAATTGCCGCATCACGTCCGCAGTCACGCCGTTGATGGGCTTCTTGTAGCGCTTGCTCAATCGCCGCAGGATAAGGTCGACCAGGTAGGGCAGATCCTCGGGACGCTGTGATAGCGGTGGTATCTGCAGCTTGACCACATTGATCCGGTAATACAGATCCTTGCGGAAGCGCCCATCCGCCACGGCGGCTTCCAGGTCGCAGTTGGTGGCGGAGACGATGCGGGTGTCTACGCTCAAACTGCGGTGCCCGCCCACGCGTTCTATCTCGCCCTCCTGGATCACGCGCAACAGGCGGGTTTGGATCGCCGGGGTCAGCGCATCGACTTCGTCCAGGAACAGGGTGCCACCGTTTGCGCGCTCGAAATAGCCCTGGTGCACCTCGACGGCGCCGGTGAAGGCCCCCTTCTCGTGCCCGAACAAGACACTCTCGACGATGCCTTCCGGTATGGCGCCACAGTTCACGGCGATGAAGGGCTGGTGGCAACGTTCGCTCATGGCGTGGATCGCCCGGGCCACCAGTTCCTTGCCGACGCCGGTCTCGCCCCGTATCAACACTGTCGCGGGCGTCGGCGCGACAGTCTCGACGGCTTGCAGCACCGATTGCATGGCCGCGGAGCGGGCGATGATGGTCGGTGGCTTGGCCGACTCGTCGCGTCCGCGTCCGGCGTTCATCTGGCACCAGATGCGGTGCATCTGCTCCTCGATGCGGGCGTGCAATTCGTCGAATGTCTTGCGGTTGTCGTTGTCGCTCACGGGCACTTGGTATTCGATCCCGGGCAGGTCTCGCGCCTGCTCACGCTGCAGGTGGATGCGCACGTCACAGCCGGAATCGCCCCGTGCGATGCGACTGGCCAGTTCGACCCTGGCGTAGCCGAAGTTGCGCGCCGCAATGCCACCAAACACACTGGAGGTCATGCGGCAGAGTTCTGGCGAATTCTTGACCCCGTCACCGAAGGGGCAGCGGCTGTTCACCACGCGGATGCAGTGCTCGTCGATGGAGTGCAGGGAGAAATCACCGCCGATCCGGTTTTTCAGGCCGACGATCAGTTCCGCGTACTGAGCCTGGCTTAGGGTGCCTTCCAGGCCAAATTCCTCTCGAAAAGCCTCCTCGAAGAACCGGCTGGCGCTGCGGGCAATCTGTTCTATCAGTTGCTCGACGGGGGAAATGCCGGCCTCGACGCAGACATGCATCAGTTCCAGTACAAAGGTCTGCAGGAATCCGGTGGGGCTCAGTTGCGAGAAACTCGAGTGGCTCATGGTGGCTGAATGGGCGGGCTTGGTTCGATCAAGAAATGTGAAGCTGATTTTCTCTAAGTGAAGTTGGATTTCAAGAGTTTTCTCGGGATCCCTTCGTAAAGTCTTGATCTGCCTTGCCGTCCCGGGAATGCGCGTGCTGGCATGCAAGCTGCTGCATTGCCCGCGTCCTAACAGGACTTCCAATAATAAAACCCGATCCAGAGCGGAGCCTGAATGTCCAAGAACGACCTTGATTCGACCGGTATCCGTCCAGTGCGGATGTGGCGTGAGCCGGTTCCAGATGGCGCCTACCGCGGGTGCAGGTGGCCTGTGCAATGTGCCGCGCGGCTGCTGCAGAAGGATGATTTCCTGTTCATTTATGGCCCTTTCGAGGATCATGGCGAGTACACCGCGGAGGCGAATCAGGCGACAGACCCGGTGATTCATTCTGCTGGTGGGTTCGAGTGGGGTCTCTAGGACAATGCCGATCTTGAAAAAGCGGCGGATGAAGTGCCTTGCTGCTGAACGAGAAGATTTACATGCCGGTCAATAGCTTAGGGCTCATTTTCGGCTGTTCCTGAGAACACCCTCTCTATTAACAATAAAACAACGAGGAGAATACCTATGAGCAAGATCCTGACCGAAGTTCTGAAAGCCAACGAAGGCTATGCCTCCAGTTTCGACAAAGGGCATCTGCCTTTGCCGCCAGCTCGCGGCTTCGCGATCCTGACCTGCATGGATGCCCGTCTGGATCCCGCCAAATATGCCGGGCTGTCGGAAGGTGATGCCCATGTCACGCGCAATGCCGGTGGCCGCGCCAGCGACGATGCCATCCGCTCCCTGGTGATTTCGCACAAATTGCTGGGCACGCAGGAGTTCTTCGTGATCCATCACACCGACTGCGGCATGCAGCTGTTCGACAACCAGATCATGGGCGACCTGCTGGCCAGCAGCCTGGATACGGCCAGCATCGACGCCAATGGCTGGCACGACAACGGCACCTATCCTGGTTCAAGCGACGGCAAGTACATCAACTGGCTGACCTTCAAGAACAATGAGCTGAGCGTGCTGGAAGACGTCAAGCGCATTCGCAACCACAGTCTGGTGCCGAATTACATTCCGATTTACGGCTTCATTTACGACGTGAAGACCGGCAAGCTGGTGGAAGTGCCGGAGGCCATGCAGGCCGGCCGACCGGTCTGATCGGCGCGCCATCGGCGCGATTCACGCCGGGTGCACGGGCGCCCGGCTTTCGCGCTTTGGGCGGTCGGACGCGGCCGTACCGAAGGCTACGAGGAGAGTGCTATGCAGATTGAAAATGCTATGAGGTGGATCGCCGTTGGTGCCGCGCTGCTGTTGCCATTGGCCGGTCACTCCGAGGAAGCGGCAGCGATGGTGCCGCGCCAGCTCTTGCTCAAGAAGGCGCTGGATCTGCCTTCAAACTCGGTGGAAGCCAGGGTCATCCGGGTGCAATTTCCCTCCGGCTACAAGACGCCGCTGCATACCCACCAGGGACCCGGTCCACGCTATGTGCTCAAGGGCCGTTTGAAGGTTGAGGATAACGGACAAACGCAGGTTTATGGACCCGGGGATGTCTTCTGGGAGACTGGAGCCGCCATGACCGTGGAGAACATCGGCGGCGGCGACGCCGAAATGGTGATCTTCGAAGTAGCGCCAAAATCCTGAGGCGAATCCGGCGTAAGTGAAGCGAGCTCAGTGAAAGATCGGGTAGTGGAGCGGGCGACGGGATTCGAACCCGCGACATTCAGCTTGGGAAGCTGACGCTCTACCAACTGAGCTACACCCGCGTATCCTGAATTTTAAGATCATTGGGGAGAGCGAGGCAACTGTCTTGTTGCTCCGCGCCTGTGTCCGCGTCTATGGTCAGCCCCGTTGAATTGTTGCATGATGACGGGCGTGCTCGGCCTGCATCCCCGGCCGGCAAGGGGGATGCATGGGGCAGGAGATCGAGAAATCTTCGTTTGAGCCTGAGGATTTCGAGCAGTTCCACCAACGCTTGGAGGCGGAGACGCGGCTGCTTGAATCGGTGTGCCAAAGCGGAGGGCTTTCTGGCGCCGGCCCGGTGGGCGGCTTCGAGCTGGAGGCCTGGCTGGTGGATGAGGCCATGCAACCGGCGGCGGTCAATGAAGCCTTTCTGCAGGGCCTTTCCAGTCCTTTGGCCAGCCCGGAGTTGGCTCGATTCAATGTCGAATTCAACACCCCGCCCCTGCGAGTTCAAGGCGATTTTCTGTCGCGGGTCAGGCAACAACTGGAGGCAACCTGGCGCGATGCGCAAACGGCCGCCTCCGCCCTGGGCGTGGAGGTGATCGCCATTGGCATCCTGCCGACGCTGTCGGAAGCCGCTCTGAACCTTCGCAATCTGTCGGACATGAAACGCTATCGGGCCCTGAACGAACAGGTGCTGGCGGCGCGCGGTCAGCGCCCGATCAGGCTGGACATCGTCGGGGCGCAGCGTCTTCATTGTGAGCACGTTGACGTTATGTTGGAGGCCGCGGCCACGTCCTTCCAGATCCATTTTCAGGTACCCGTGTCCGAGATGGTCCAGGTCTATAACGCGGCTTTGTTGATGTCGGGGCCTCTTGTGGCCCTGGGGGGCAATTCGCCGTACCTGTTCGGTTGCGATCTCTGGGCCGAGACGCGCATTCCGCTGTTCGAGCAGGCGGTTGCCGTCGGGGGCTATGAGGATGCGCGTGGCGGCCCGGTGAAACGTGTGGGTTTCGGTTCCGGCTACGTGAAACGCGCGCTGACGGAGCTGTTCGAGGAGAATCTGGCTCATCATCCGGTGATACTGCCCTTGTGCTCTGATTTGCCGCCGCAACGCTTTGCTCACCTGCGCCTGCACAATGGAACCATCTGGCGCTGGAACCGCCCGCTATTGGGGTTCGACACTGACGGCACGCCGCATCTGAGGCTGGAGCATCGTGTACTTCCAGCGGGCCCCAGCATTCCGGACATGGTGGCCAATGCCGCCTTCTTTTTTGGCGCAGTCGCGGCGGCGGCCAGCACAAATGAGAAAACGTCTTTGCCGTTCGCAGCGGTCAGGGACAATTTCTACCAGGCGGCGCAGCATGGCCTCAAGGCGCACGTCTCCTGGGTGGATGGCGAACGCCATGGTTTGCGCGGCCTGCTGTTGCACCGCCTGATCCCCGAGGCGGGGCGTGGCATGGAGCGGCTGGGGGTGGATCGGGCGGACATCGCAGCCTGCCTGGGGATACTGGAGCGCAGAGTGGAATCGGGCCGCACCGGCAGCGAATGGCAACGGCGTTTCCTGGCAAAGAGGCCCGGCTGTTTCGCCGACATGACGCGCGTCTACCTGGAGCAGCAGCGCGAGGCGCGCCCGGTGAGCGAATGGGTGATGTGAGCATGGGACTTGGCCTCAGGCAGGTGGAGGCGCTGCCCGCGGGACTCCTGCCGGCGGCTGCCCACGAACTTGAGGAGGTCCTCGGCGGCCCCACCTTGATTCACCTGCCCGGCAGGCATGCGCCGCCGCTCTTCGTTAGCGTGCTGCTGCACGGAAACGAAACCACCGGCTGGGACGCGGTGAGGCAGGTGCTGGCCAAGTACCGGGACACGCTGCTTCCCAGGGCGCTCTCGCTGTTTGTCGGCAATGTTGCGGCGGCGCGCTTGGCCGCCCGCCGGCTCGACGGACAGCTGGACTACAACCGGATCTGGCCGGGCGGGGAAGGCACGGCTTCGGCAGAGGGCCGCATGGCGGAATCGGTGCTTCAGGAAATGCAGCGGCGCGGCGTCTTTGCCAGCGTTGATGTGCACAATAATACGGGCACCAATCCGCATTACGCCTGCGTCAATCGCCTCGATCACCGTTCACTGCGGCTTGCCACCCTGTTCGGCCGCTTGGTGATTCACTTTACCCGGCCCACGGGAACTCAGGCGGCAGCGTTCGCCAGTTTCTGCCCTGCCGTCACGCTGGAGTGCGGCAAGCCGGGGCATCCTTACGGGGTGGAGCACGCGGCTCAGTTTCTGGATGCCTGCTTGCACCTGACGGAACTGCCGGATCACGCGGTCCCGGCGCATGACATCGATCTGTTCCGCAGCGTTGCCCAGGTGACCGTGCGCGAGGAAATTCCTTTCAGCTTCGATTCGGCCGACTGCGAGCTCAGGTTGTTGCGTGAACTGGACCACCAGAATTTCACGGAGATGCCAGTCGGCTTCGTCTGGGGACACATGCTCGAAGGGCTGGGCACCTGCCCCGTGTTGGCCAGGGACGAGGCGGGACGGGACGTGACCCGGGAGTATTTTGAGGTTCGTGGAGCCCGTCTACTTGCGAGGAAACGGGTAATGCCGTCCATGTTGACCCTGGATGAGCGCGTGATTCGGCAGGATTGCCTGTGTTATCTCATGGAGCGGGTGGAAATCTGAATGACAGCTGTTGCGATGCTCGGCAACATCACAGGCAATTGTGCCCAGGGCCGTAACGCTATAGAGTCGGCATATCATCCAGGGCGGCGCTGCCGGCACCGCCAGACTGATGCGAGGAGGACCCGTGCCCGGAATTGCCAGGATTTTCGTTTTGCGGCTCGTCGCGGGCTGTATATTGCTGGGGAGCGCTGGCGCAGCCGCCGGCCCGAAAGCGCCGGCCTGCTCGGCTGAAATTCAGCAATTCTGCGGCCATATCGAGACTGGACAGGGAAAGCTGCACCGCTGTCTCGATGAGCATCGCGCCGAACTCTCGTCTGCCTGCGCGTCCAAGCTGAAGCAGTTGGAGGCGAGGCGCCAGGCTGTAAGGCAATTATGCGCGGCCGATGCGGGAAAGCACTGTGGCCATTTGCAGCCAGGTCAGGGGCGCGTGGTGAGGTGCCTGCTGGAGCACCGGGCCGAGCTTTCCCCGGCCTGCGCAGCGCAGTTGCGCGTGTCGCCTTGAGCCAGCGCGCAGCAAAGGTTGATTCTTTTCAGTCGGTTAAAGGCGCGGGGCATCATCCATGAACCAGCATATGTTTAGTCTGCGTTGCACCGCCGCCTGGCTCAAGTCCGCTGCGGTCGTCTTGAGCTTGGCATTGATGTCGGGGTCTGCAGTGGCCATCTTCGACGATGATGACCAGGTTTCAACGGAAGTGGAGTGTTACCGGGCCAATCCATCCGATTATGCGCACGAGCCGGTCGAGGTCGGGCACGTCGACATCTATTCCGGCCAGCAGCCTGCCGGAGTCTGCAACCAGGAGTTTTACGGATGCCAGGGACAGTGCGCTGCCTGCGTCTTCGATTACGATTATTCGGCCGACGTCTGCATCGACATGGCCGGAAATCGGTTCTTGAAGTGATTGTGTTTCGGGACGGGCCGGCGATCGGGCTTGCCCTTTCAGGTGTGCAGCGTGGCTGAGTTGCCGTGCGTGGCCGATGGATGGCCTGTCTTTCGGGCATGTGGGGTGATCTTAACCCCTTTGTCTTGTATCGTATGCGGTTCCGCGTCCTGCGCAGTCAGGCAATAAGAATTAAACAATAAGAAGAGGAGTGCATAATGTTTGGTGGCATCATCTCCATCCTTATCGCGATTTGGTTTTACCGTGAAGCCGAGTCCAAGAAGGCGCCGGCTTTTCAATGGGCCTTCGTCGGCTTCATTACCTACTACTTGCCCAACCTGATCTGGACTTTCTGGGTCGCTAAGCCTACGGTGATCAAGTTGCATGCACAGAATGCCGGTCTGTCCGCGACCCTGATCGGGCACTCCGGAATCCTGCTGGGACTGGTCTGTGCTGGGCTGATCTGGCTGCAGGTGCTGCGTAAGCTCAAGAGCCCCGAGGCGCAGTAAACGGCATCACGGAAACAAAAACGCGCTGCGGCCCGACAATGGGCGGCAGCGCGTAGATTTGCACCTGCCCTCCGCGACGATGCGCCAGCGGGCGGTTGCAATCGGGCCAGTGCGATGCACTCGCCCGACTGAAATTACAGCTTGTCGGCGTTCTGGCTCAGGTAGGAGGCAACGCCATCCGCGTCGGCCGTCATGCCTTTCTGGCCCTTGTTCCAGCCGGCCGGACAGACTTCGCCGTGTTCTTCGAAGAACTGCAGGGCATCCACCATGCGGATCAGTTCGTCCATGTTGCGTCCCAGGGGCAGGTCGTTGACCACCTGGTGGCGGACGACACCGTTTTTGTCGATCAGGAAGGTTCCACGGTAGGCCACAGCGGCGCCAGCGACTTCCACGTCGTAGGCTTTGGCGATTTCGTGGCTGACGTCGGCGATCATGACGTACTTGACCGCGCCGATGCCGCCCTTGTCCACCGGGGTGTTGCGCCAGGCTGCGTGGGTGAACTGGGAGTCCACGGAGACGGCCAGCACTTCCACGCCACGGGACTTCAGTTCAGCGACGCGGTGATCAAGGGCGATCAGCTCCGTCGGGCACACGAAGGTGAAATCCAGCGGATAAAAAACCACCGCCACATATTTGCCCTTGGTTTCCTTGGAAAACCAATAGCTGTCGCAGATGGAGCCATCGCCCATCACGGCTGCCGCCTTGAAATCCGGTGCCGCTTTGCCAACTAAAACGCTCATAGTGTCTCCTTATAGTTTGTTCCAAGAAACTGGATCATTTGATTCGCGTGGCAGGGTGCTGCCCTGCCGAGGTGTAGGGTCGACGCCCTGTCACAAATAAACAGCGCCCAATTGTACACAGAAACACTCGGTCAAAGGAAAGCAAACTCGAGGGCTGAGGCAGGGTTTGCTCTGCTGCCATGACGGTGCCAGAGTGACTGATTTGTCAGTGTTTTCACGGGGGCGTGCGGGGACCTGTGGAAGTTCCCCGCAGCCGATAGATTCAGTGTTTCCGGCCAATGCCCGGGAGGGTGCTCACCGCGGAACGTGCAGCGTCTGAGGTGTTGGGCTCAGGCAACGGCAAAAGACGGGTTGCCCATGACATCCTGCCAGACTGCGGCGCCGACGCTATCCTGCATCCCGAACAGGCGCGCGATGAGGCTGCCGGTGCGGTTGTGGATCTCGATGGCCATGCCCTGTTCATCGCCGCCAGAGCCTGTCACGAGCCAGATGGAATCGATGTTGTCACGGTGCAGATGCAGCGAGAAACCATCCCCTAAGAGATACAGGCGGTCCGCATCGCGTTCGATGCGTCGCACTACGCCGCGGCTGATCTGTTCCGCGCTCGGATTGGCGATGTGCACGGAACACGGCAGTTCCAGTTCCGCCAGCAGGGAAATGCGTTCGCAGAACTCGTGCAGGGAAAGCCGGGTGATGCGCTCGCTGGCCTCATCGCTCAAGGATGTGGAGGGCAAAGGGCTTGCCGCGGTATCGTTGCGCCGACGCAGCAAGCGTTCCGACTGAGAGAAGTACGTGGTAACCGGGACCCCTGAACCATTGGCAGACAGAGCGTCACGGTCTGGCCATTCCTGTCTTTCCATGTGTTACCTCCTGATGCGTTGAACGCGCATCGCGCAGTGGCGATGCGCCCATTTTCAAAGCGCGTGATGAACGCCTCAGGGCGTTTGCTCCCAGATCACGCGTTTCGGACCCCTGACGGCCCATGTTGGGCGTCGAGACGGCAGAAGTCCGCAATCCCCTAAGTCTCTGCAAATTACAGGCCATTACCTGGATCGGCCGCCACGTCAGGCTGGCCGGCACGCGCTTCAGCAAACCGCGCCGATCTGTGCTTCCCAATGCGCCATTTGCCGGTCGTCCTGTGTGGATTGACATGGCCGGTTGGCATCGAAACTCCGTTCGACCCTGCCCTTATTTTCCCGCTGTGTCGAGAAGCGGCGCCGAAATGGCGCTAACCGCGCTCCATACTGGTGCCTGAGGCCGCGACAAGGACGTGAATCAAAGGGACAGTCCTTCCAGCGGCGACGATGCGGAGGCATAGCGCTTGCGCGGCATACGCCCTGCCAGGAACGCCTCGCGGCCGGCCTCGATGGCTTTCCTCATGGCTGAGGCCATGAGCACGGGATTCTTGGCTTCCGCAATGGCCGTGTTCATGAGGACACCATGGCAGCCCAGTTCCATGGCGATGGCGGCATCCGACGCCGTTCCGACGCCCGCATCGACCAGTATGGGAACCTTAGCATTCTCCAATATGGTCAGTATATTGTAAGGGTTACGTATGCCCAGCCCGGAACCGATGGGCGCCGCAAGGGGCATTACGGCGACGCAGCCGATCTCCTCCAGCCGTTTGGCCACGATGGGATCGTCATTGGTGTAGACCATCACCTCGAAACCGTCGGCGACCAGTGTTCTGGCGGCTTCCAGGGTAGCTGTGATGTCGGGGAACAGCGTCTTCGCATCGCCCAGCACTTCCAGTTTCACCAGGCGGTGGCCGCCCAGCAGCTCACGGGCGAGCTTGCAGGTGCGCACGGCGTCTTCGGCCGTATAGCAGCCGGCGGTGTTGGGCAGGATGGTGTAGCGCTCAGGCGGCAGAATATCCAGCAGATTGGGCTGGCTCGGGTCCTGGCCGATATTGGTGCGGCGAATGGCGACGGTGACGATCTGCGCCCCGCTGGCCTCGATGGCGCGGCGGGTCTCATCCATGTCCTTGTATTTGCCCGTGCCCACCAGCAGGCGGGACTGGTAGGCCTTGCCAGCGATCACCAGCGCATCATCCTGCCCGCCGCCGATGGCATGCACGATTTCCAGCCGGTCGCCGTCACGGAGTTGGTGCTGGCCGTAACTGTCCTGCGGCACGATTTCACGGTTGAGTTCCACGGCGATGCGTTTTCCCGTCAGCCCGAGTTCGCTGGTGAGCTCCGCCAGGGTGGAATGTTCGCGAACCTCGCGCGGTTCGCCGTTGATGATGATCTGCATGGCTTCAAAGGCTCCTGCGACGTTGCTGATGCTGGCGTCGCCGCACGCCGACAGCCTGCGCCAATTGCTGCAGCACCGTGACGCTATCGTTCCAGTCGATGCAGGCGTCGGTCACGCTCTGACCATAAACCAGAGGTTCGCTGGTGATGTCCTGGCGTCCTGCCAGCAGGTGACTTTCCACCATGACGCCGAAGATGCGCAGATCGCCGGCGGCAATCTGCGCACAGACATCCTCGGATACCAGCATTTGCCTTTGCGGGTCCTTCAGGCTGTTGGCGTGGCTGAAATCGATCATGACATTGGGTGGCAGGCCGGCTTTTTCCAGTTGGCGCGCCACGCTGTCGACGCTTTCCGCGTCGTAATTGGGCTTTTTTCCCCCCCGCAGGATGATGTGGCTGTCCTCGTTGCCGGTGGTGGAGAAAATGGCCGAATGCCCGGCCTTGGTGACGGACAGGAAGTGATGGGGGCGGCGGGCCGCATCGATGGCATCGATGGCCACCTTGATGGTGCCGTCGGTGGCGTTCTTGAAACCCACGGGGCAGGAGAGTCCGGAAGCCAGTTCCCGGTGCACCTGGCTTTCCGTGGTGCGCGCACCGATGGCGCCCCAGGCGATCAGGTCGGACACGTACTGCGGCGTAATCAAGTCCAGGTACTCGGTGGCGGCGGGCATGCCCATCTGGTTGAGTTCCAACAGCAGTTTCCGCGCCAGGCGCAGGCCCTTATTGATATTGTAGCTTTCGTTCAGCTCCGGATCATTGATCAGGCCTTTCCAGCCCACGGTGGTGCGCGGCTTCTCGAAGTACACCCGCATCACGATGGCGAGGTCCTGGCCCAGTTCCTCGCGCAGCGGGCGCAAGCGCTCGGCGTATTCCAAGGCTGCCTGAGGGTCGTGGATCGAGCAGGGACCGATGATGACCAGCAGACGATCATCGCGCCCGCCGAGGATTTCGTGGATCTCGCGTCGGGCTTGCAGGGTCGTCAGTGCGGCCTGTTCGCAGATGGGATATTCGTCATGCACGGCCACCGGGGGAATGACCTCCTTGATCTCGCAGATGCGAAGGTCATCGGTGTTGAACGCATTTCCCATGACAGTGGGCTCGGATGATTTCTTCATGGAGTGCTTGGGCTGAATGGTTTGATCGGGCCGCAGGCTACTCGGCGGCCACTAATCTTTTCATTTTAACCACTAAGCGTCGATCGTCGCTAGGTTTTGCGACCACCGCTGGTGCGGGAGGCGCGGGGCACAGGCCAGAGCGAAGCGTGTGCGGGGTGTGTTACATGCGGGTTCATGGCAGCTTCGCGCTTAAGGCGGTGGGGTCGTATAGGCTTGCCCGTGGCCGGACACTGCTAACGGGCCAATCAGCCGTGGGTGAGATCGGCCGTGGACTGGTGCTCCCGAAATGCCATTAAACGCCGCTCTCGGCTCCGTGTAGGCCATAGGATGCCGCGCAGGTTGCTGACCAGCCACCAGCGCCACACATTTTCGGGCACGCGGCGCAACGCGTACTGGGTGATCCCCGGTTCGAACTGCCAGTCGGTCTCGTACAGGGTGTGCCATGCGCCTACGCCGGGATCCAGTTGGGACGGGGCGACGGCGAGGGTGATCCGGGGCAGAACGTCGAGCGGGAGCCTCAGTTCGACATGGCAACCAGCGATCGGTTGGCTCGTCAGCACTTCGCCCGCGGGGCCAAGAACGTAAACCCGGCCACCCGGAAATTCAGCCGGCATGTCTTCGAAGCGCACGGTCAGGTGGATGGATGCGATTTTCGGATTGTCGCGGTCTGGCAAGCCCATAAAACACTCATGCGTTGCGTGTCGGGAGCAGCGCGGGTAAGCAGCCGGAATTACGAGGACGCGGATTCGGACTGAGCGCTGCGGCTGGGATTCAGGTCATCCCTATGGCCTGCGTACTCCGCCCGAACCGGGGCGGTTGTATCGTATCAATTAGGCCCAAAAGTACCCTCCTGGTATTTCGGGCCGACGCCAAGGTCGGTACGCGCCCGACCTTGGCTGACGCGGCCTGTGGCCGCGCCGGGGCATCCGTGCCCCGCATTAACCCCGCAAATTTAAGGGCCGGGTTAATGGCGGATGGTACTGACGGTATTTTGGGCCGCCTATGGGGAATTATACGTAAGGTCTGCCAGGCGTGGGCCCGGGCGCATCGGGCCTCTTGTCCGGTGCAATCGACGCCTCGCCCTTTCCATCGGCTGGCTGCCCCGGCGTCCTGCCGAGGGCGGAGACCAGGGCATCGAGCTGGTCGCTCCTGAATTCCAGCGTTACGTCCCGTTTGGGAAACGGGATGTGGATGCCCTCCTTGCGGAATACTTCATCGATTTCGAAACACAGATCACTCGTGACCGACTTGACCTTGTCCACGTCATTAATGATGGCGACCAATTCGAAATTCAGCGCACTGTCGCCGAAGCCCTTGAAGAATACGATCGGGGAAGGCGTGCGCCTGACCTCATGGTGTGCGTTCGCGATGGCCATCAACTGCTCGCGCACATACTTGGCGTCGGTGCCATAAGCCACGCCCACGGGGATTTGCACTCGCCCCAATTTGTCGGCGTAGGTGCGGTTCATGACCGCGTTGGCAATCAGGCTGGAGTTGGGGATGAAGACCGAGGCCTGATCGAAGGTGCTGACCTCGGTGGCCCGGACGCTGATCTTCTTGACGTAGCCTTGATGGTCGCCGACCACTACCCAGTCGCCCACCTTGATGGGGCGTTCCACCAACAGGATAAGGCCGGATACGAAATTGTTGACGATATTCTGCAGGCCGAGGCCGATGCCCACCGAGAGCGCGCCGGCGATGAGGGCCAGGCTGGAGAGGTCCACGCCGATGACGGAAACCGCCGTGGTGCCGGCGATGATGAAGCCCACGTAGCCCACCGAGGCGCGGATCGAGTTGCGGACGCCCATGTCGATGCGGGTTCGCGGAAAGATGCGCTGCTCGAGGGTGCGCTGTATCAGGCGCGTCAGGGTGAGCAGGGATACAAAGAGCAAGATGGCGAGGAAGATGTCCGCCAGGGAGATGGTGAGGTTGCCCAGCTTGAATCCGAGAATCGCCTCCGCAAGCCAGCCGGAAATATCGTGCTCGCCGGCACCCCACAGCACCATCAGCGCGATGATGCCGATGAGCACGACAATCACCCCCATTGTTTCCGTCACCCAGAAGCGCAGCATCTCGCTGCTCTCGTCGTTAAGGCTGAGCGAGGCCCTTATTTTCTGCCCGAGGTGGGTGTTCGCACTCAAGCTCTGCTCCACCGCTTCCGACAGGAGTGCTCTGGTCAATATCACCGCCACGTAGAGGCCGGCTGTCAATACGAACTGGGTCGCCAGCACCCGCGAGAGGGCGACGTAGCCGAGCAATGCCGAAGCAGGAATGGCCAGAACCAGAAGAGCGAGGAAAAAGCGCAGCCGTTGCCAGGGCCGGGGTTGCTGCGGGTGGGCGGCCGTTTCGTCGCTGTCCAGATTCCAGTTCTGGCGCCGCAGCAGTATCAGCAACAGGCCGGCGATGATCAGCCCCGAGATGAACTTGTGCACCACCGTCATTTCCAGGCTTGCGCCGTTCTGGTTGCTGAATTCGTCGGCAATGCGATCCAGGGCGAAGACTAGTGCAATCAGGGTCAGAGTTCCGCTGACTGAACGCGCCGCCGCGTCGCCGATTTGCACGATGCGCCATTCCGGTTCAAACGGCGCGAGGGCGGCGCGGCAGAAGGCGGCGACGAAGAAGACGAAGATGAAGGCCAGCAGCGCCGTTTGCGCAATCACCTGGCCGGCATCGGAGAGCATTCCGGATACGGTGAGTGCTAGATACACCGCGATGGCGGCGGCGGACGGCAGCAGGATGCGGATGAAGCCGGTGAAAAGCGCGGTGCGCAGACGCTGGGCGTGGCTGGGCTCCCCCTCCAGGGTGATGTAGCCGAATCGCCGCAGGAGCCAGAGGCGCAGGGGCCAGACCAGCACAAAAGCGGCCACGATGCCCAGGGACAGTTGCAGGGCGAAGCGGGGAGCGGAACCGTTCGAAAGCTGTCCCGCTCGCCAGGAGTCGAATTCCTGAGACGCCGCCGCCAAGGAGTCACTCAGTTCGCCCAGGGCCTTCTGCCAGACGGAGGGCGAGAGGGGAGAAGGGCCTCGCGTCAGCAGGCGTTCCGTGAATCGCGTGCGGCGCAGGCTGGCCAGCTTGTCGAGGATACGGTCGGCATGGGCGATCACCAGTTCCGCTTCCTTGATGGTTCCTTCCGAAGCGGTGAGGCGGTCGCTGATGGCCTTGCGTTTGGCCGCCACCGAGGGTGACTCGGCGGGCGCGCCCTCTCCGGGTGGAGGACCCAGCGTATCCAGTTCGCTCTGAATCTGCTTGGCCTCGGGCCGCGCCGCCTCGGTGGCGGCGATGGCCTCCAGGCGAAGGTCCGTCATCTCGGCGCGTAACTCATCCAGGCGGTCGTCGGCCAGGTCCGGCTTAAGCAGGTTCTTCTCGGTGCGCTCGAGCACGGCGTTCCACTCCTTGACCAGGGTGCTCAGCAGCTTCGGCGTGGTGGGGTCGTCGGCGCGGGTGGCGCCCATGATCACGGTGCCTAACACCAGAAGGAAGGAGAGGAAGGGAAGAATGCGGCTGCTGGGAAGACTGGGCATGGGCGATGCTGCGTATGGCTTGCGTTTCGCACCATATCAGCAATCAACGTGCCCGCAGTCAAGACGGAGAGTCGTTCGTCACGGGCTATGCGGCTTTGCGTCGCGGGCACGATGCGGAGTCATTGTCATCTGTGCCTCGTGTGGGTCGCCTCGCGGCCCGCGAGTGTCGTGTTGAGGCGTCAGTTGCGCAGGTCTCCGCGGCTCGCGAAGGCAGATTCATGCCCGTCGGCATGTGACTGCGCCGCGAGCCGGTCGCGACTCTTAAAGGTAATCGTCCATGAGACGCTTGATGCGTTCCAGGTTCTCCGGGGATATATCTATGATCTGGAAGCCGGCCCAGTATTTGCCGGGATCGTTGCTGTTCTCTCGCCAGAGGCTCTCGGCTCCCAGCCGGACCGACTGGCCGCCGCAGGCGGGCGGGAGTTCCAGTCCCAGTTGAAACACGCGGTTGATTTCCAGAGGCGTCGAGCACAGCAGCATGAAACCGCTGAGGCTGATGTCCACCAAATAACCCAGCAGAACTTCGCGGTCATGGTCCATCACGGCGACAGGTTGGGTGACCTTCTTTCGGGGGTGTTGCCTGCGTTCTGCCATGGGCGTTTCCTGTTGCTCGGGGAGGCCGGCCGCCGTTGGGGTTCCTCTTGCGGGCTGTCGCCGGAAGTCTCGTTCGTCCTTGAACATCTGTAAGGTTAGAAGCCGATAGCCGAAGCTTCAACCGGCAAGGCGCTGGCGGCATGCGTCATTGCTTGTGCTGGCATGCCATTTGTTCTAATGTTAGCCTTCCAAAAATTGAGCTTCAGCGTGGCGATGAGCAAAAGGAACGCGTTTTATGCCCAGTCTGGCGGCGTCACCGCCGTCATCAATGCCTCGGCCTGCGGATTGATTGAAGCGGCCCGGCAAGCCCCGGACCGCATTGGCACCTTACTGGCCGGGCGCAATGGCATCATAGGCGCGCTCACCGAGGATCTGATCGACACCGGAGCGGAGAGCCCTGAGGCCATAGCCGCCCTGCGCTACACGCCGTCCGGCGCGTTTGGTTCCTGCCGCTACAAGCTGAAGGGCCTGGACGAAAACCAGGCCCAGTACGAGCGCCTCATCGATGTGTTCAAGGCCCATGACATCGGCTACTTCTTTTATAACGGCGGCGGCGATTCCGCCGACACCTGCCTGAAGGTGTCGCAGTTGGCCGACAGGTTGGGCTACCCGATCCAGGCCATCCACATCCCCAAGACCGTCGACAACGACCTGCCCATTACCGACTGCTGTCCCGGCTTCGGGTCGGTGGCCAAGTACATCGCCATTTCCACTCGCGAAGCCAGCTTCGACGTGCGTTCCATGTGCGCGTCGTCCACCAACATCTTCGTGATCGAGGTCATGGGCCGCCATGCCGGCTGGATCGCCGCTGCCGGCGGGCTGGCGGCCGATGCGGGGCACGATATCCCATTGGTGATCCTGTTTCCCGAGGTCACTTTTGATCCGGAGCGATTTCTGGCGACCGTGGCCGCCAAGGTCAAGGCCTATGGCTATTGCTCGGTGGTGGTATCCGAAGGTGTCAAGGGCGCGGACGGGAAGTTCCTGGCCGATTCCGGCACCAAGGACGCCTTCGGCCACTCCCAGCTCGGCGGCGCTGCTCCCGTCATCGCACGGCTGATCAAGGACTCCCTGGGGTTCAAGTACCACTGGGCGGTGGCGGACTACTTGCAGCGCGCGGCGCGCCACATCGCTTCCAAGACCGATGTGGAGCATGCCTATGCCCTGGGAAAAGCAGCCCTGGACCTGGCTCTGGATGGCATGAATTCGGTGATGCCGACCATCGTGCGGGTCGCTGCCGAACCCTATCAATGGAAGATCGGCTTCGCTAATCTCGAGGACGTGGCCAATGTGGAGAAGAAGATGCCGCGCGAGTTCATCAGCGAGGACGGGTTTGGTATTACACCAGCCTGCCGCGCCTATCTGCAGCCCCTCATCGAGGGTGAGGATTATCCGCCCTACAGGGATGGCCTGCCGGATTACGTGACGCTTAAGAACCAGGGCGTGGAGAAGAAGTTGGCCCAGGACTTCAAAGTCTGAATCCCAAATCGCAACAAGACGACCGACCTTCAATAATCATAACTAACGAGGAGCCCATCCATGTCGAACTCCCTGATCGGTTGCGCCAGTGCATGCGCGGCCCAAGTCCTGAGCGACCGCCGCTCCCGAAACATCACGTTTGTCGGCCTGGCCGAATTCGTGCTCATCGGTCTGTTCGTGGATTTCGGTACGGCGCTGGCTTTCGTCGCGGCGCTGGCCGCCGTGGTCTATGGCATCCAATCCATCGCCTGGATCAATGCGCAACCGCCCGGCAATGCGCGCATGGTCGAGATCGCTTCCGCAATCCAGCAGGGAGCCAGCGCCTATCTTAATCGGCAGTACAAGACCATCGGCTACGTGGGCGTCGGCCTTTTCCTGATCATCGGTTTCGCCTTGGGTTGGCCTGTGGCTTTCGGTTTCGCCGTGGGCGCCATCCTCTCCGGTGCCACCGGGTTCATCGGCATGAACATCTCGGTGCGCTCCAATTGCCGTACCGCTCAGGCCGCCAGTAACGGCATGGACGCGGCTTTCGGCGTGGCCTTCCGTGGCGGCGCCATCACCGGCCTGCTGGTGGTCGGCCTGGGCCTCATGGGGGTCGCCGGCTACTACGCGGTGCTCAAGTTCGTGGGCGCTTCGGACCCCTTGCATGCTCTGGTCGGCCTGGCCTTCGGCGGATCGCTGATCTCCATCTTCGCCCGTCTCGGCGGTGGAATCTTCACCAAAGGTGCCGACGTGGGCGCTGACCTGGTGGGTAAGGTCGAGGCCGGCATTCCGGAGGACGACCCGCGCAACCCGGCGGTCATCGCGGACAACGTGGGTGACAATGTAGGCGACTGCGCCGGCATGGCGGCGGATCTCTTCGAGACCTATGCCGTGACCTTGGTTGCGACCATGCTGCTGGGAAGCATCCTGTCTGAAGGCGCGGACCGCGCCGTGGTGTACCCGCTGATCCTGGGCGCCATTTCCATTATCACGTCCATCATCGGCACCTTCTACGTCAAGATCACCCCCGGCAAGAAAATCATGAGCGCCCTCTACAAGGGGGTGATCGTGTCCGGTGGCTTGGCCGCAGTGGCTTTCTATCCCATCACCCTGATGATGTTCGGCGGCAGCACCTTCATGGGCGGGGTCGAAGTGACCGGCCACAGCCTGTTCTTCGCGGCCCTGATCGGTCTGGTGCTCACTGCCTTGATGGTGGTCATCACCGAGTATTACACGGCTACCGAGTTCAATCCCGTGCGCCACATCGCCGAAGCCTCCACCACCGGCCATGCCACCAACATCATCGCTGGCCTGGGCGTTTCCATGAAGGCCACGGCGTTGCCGGTGATCGCAGTCTGTGCCAGCATCTGGGGCGCCTATGCCATGGCAGGCCTCTATGGCATCGCGATCGCCGCCACAGCCATGTTGTCCATGACCGGCATGATCGTGGCCCTGGACGCCTACGGCCCCATTACCGACAACGCCGGCGGCATCGCCGAGATGGCGGAACTGCCGGAAGCCATCCGCAACATCACCGATCCCCTGGACGCCGTGGGCAACACCACCAAGGCCGTGACCAAGGGCTACGCCATCGGATCGGCAGGCCTGGCGGCCCTGGTGCTGTTCGCCGATTACACCCATAACCTGGGCGGCGAGGTACTGTTCGACCTGTCCAACCACATGGTCATCATTGGCCTGTTCATCGGCGGTCTGGTGCCTTATTTGTTTGGCGCTTTGGCCATGGAAGCCGTGGGGCGCGCCGCGGGCGGTATTGTCAACGAGGTGCGCCGGCAGTTCCGGGAAATCCCGGGAATCATGGAACACAAGGCCAAGCCGGACTACTCCCGCGCCGTGGACATGCTCACCAAGGCGGCCATCCGCGAAATGATCGTGCCCTCGCTGTTGCCCATCGCGGTGCCGTTGATCGTCGGCCTGTTGCTGGGCAAGGAGGCACTCGGCGGCGTGTTGATCGGTTCCATTATCACCGGATTGTTCGTGGCCATCTCCATGACCACCGGCGGTGGCGCCTGGGATAACGCCAAGAAGTACATCGAGGATGGTCAGTTCGGCGGCAAAGGGTCCGAGGCCCACAAGGCGGCCGTGACTGGCGACACCGTCGGTGATCCTTACAAGGACACCGCGGGTCCCGCCATCAATCCCATGATCAAGATCATCAACATCGTAGCGTTGCTGATCGTGCCGCTGATCAGTTGAGCGGCGCTGCCTGAGCCAAAAAAGCCGGCCCATGTGGCCGGCTTTTTTACGCGCGCAGGATGACTGGCCAAGGCAGGTTCCGCCCGCGGGCCGTGCTACCATTAAACACTATCGCTTTTCCCGGCTGGCCGATGCTTCATAAGACCCCGCTTCATCAGCAGCACCTGGATGCCCACGGGCGCATGGCCGCCTTCTGCGGCTGGGAGCTGCCTTTGCACTTCGGCTCGCAAATCGAGGAACATCACGCTGTGCGGCGGGATGCCGGCATGTTCGACGTGTCCCACATGACCCTGACCGACCTGGCCGGCGCAGGCGCCTGGGATCTGCTGGGCCGCGTTCTGGCCAACGACGTCGGGCGTCTGCGTCCCGGTCAGGCCGCTTATGGCTGTCTGCTCAATGAAAGGGCCGGCATCGTGGACGATGCCATCATCTATCGGGTCGATTCGGACAGCTATCGGCTGGTCTCTAACGCCGCGACGCGGGAGCGTGTCCGCGCCTGGTTGCACTGGCATGCACAGGGGTGCGCGGTGACGCTCGCTCCGCGGGACGATCTCGCGATGGTCGCGGTGCAAGGGCCTGCGGCGCGGGCCAAGGCAGCAAGTTGCCTGCCGCCGGCCCTGCGCCGGGACGCGGCCGGCCTTGCTTCTTTCGAGAGCGTCAGTTTCGGGGATTGGCAGGTGGCCTGCACCGGTTACACCGGGGAAGACGGTTACGAGGTGATGCTGCCGCGCACCGATGTTCAGGTTTTCTGGCAATGCCTCGAAGGCGCGGGCGTTCGACCCTGCGGTCTCGGCGCGCGTGACACCTTGCGGCTGGAGGCCGGAATGCGGCTTTACGGCACGGATATGGACGAAACACTGACCCCGCTCGATGCCGGCTTGCTCTGGACCGTCGCCTGGCAGCCCGAGGATAGGCACTTCGTCGGCCGCGACGCGCTAAGCAAGCGCCGGCTTGAGGGGGAGTCGGTTCGCTTTGCAGGCCTGGTTCTGGAGGGTCCCGGAGTCCTGCGCCAACACCAGAAGGTCAGGATCGAAGGCTTGGGCGAAGGCACGGTCACCAGCGGCGGATTTTCTCCCACCCTGGGCCGCGGCATTGCCCTTGCGCGATTGCCGCCCGGCGCCTACGCGCACTGTCAGGTGCAGGTGCGTGAGACTTGGCGCGAGGCGACGGTGGTCAAGCCGTGTTTTGTCAAGCTCGGTCAGTCGCTGGTGGAGGGGATTGATGCGATCCGATGAATGCGGCTTAGCCCTCAAGCGGCGGCGCTCCCGCCCGCCGCGCTCCCCTTTTCGCGCGCGGGCGGTCTCGGTATCATGCCATCGGTCATGGGGGCTGCGGCGGGGTTATGGACGGCGACGCCTGTGGCCGGGCCGTTGTTGCCAGCCGGCAGGAAGCGGCACTTGGCCGAGCTCGGAGAACATTCTTTTGGGTCCCGGCAGCACGGCCCGCTGTGTTGAGGGTCCGGAGTTCCCGGACGTGTGGAAATGCACTAACCATGGAAATCAATAGATGGGTTGGCTGACTCGCATACTGGGCGGAAAAGACAAGAGTGCAGTAGGTGAGGGCACCGAAGCCCAAGTCACGCCTGCGCAGGCCCCGGCGCAACGCAAGGGTGGCGGTGGTTCGCTGTCTATCACCCTGGATATCCTTAGGGAACTGTTCCCGATCCGCAATCTGAGCGAGGAAGAAGTCAGTACCTTCGCCATGGATCGCACGGCCGAGGCTTTTCCGGCCGGTACCATCCTGTTTACGCGGGATACGGAGGCCGAATCGATTTTCTACCTGCTGGACGGAACCGTGCTGATGGAACTGGGCGAAAACAACAACTACGCGGTTCAGTCCGGAACGGCCAAGGCGCGTTTCCCATTGTGCAGCGGCAAGCGTTACAGCGCCACCGCGACCGCGCAAACCGATGTGCAGGTGCTGCGAGTTTCGCCCAAGCTCATGTGGCGCCATTCGCACCGGGATCCCGCCTTGCTGCAGGCTTTGGACCCGCAGGATCCATCCATCCCCGACAACGTGCGCGGCACCCGGCTGTTTCAGGCGTTCTGCCAGTTCTATCGCGACGAGGAACTGACGATCCCGTCTCTGCCGGATGTGGCCATCAAACTGCGCAAAGCCATGGAGCTTCAGGCGGACGTGTCGGAAGTGGTCGCCATCGTGCAGCTCGATCCGGCCATCGCCGCCAAGCTGGTGCACGTAGCCAACAGTCCGCTTTACCTATCCGCCAACCAGATTCACAACCTGCGCGACGCGGTGCTGCGCCTGGGCCTTGCGGCGACACGCAATCTGGTGATCAGCTACAGCTTGCGTCAGATATTTCAGTGCAAGGAACCGTTCCTCAATGAACTGCTGCACGAGGAGTGGAAGAAGAGCATTTACCTGTCCTGCCTGTGCTACGTGCTGGCTTCGGAAAACCGGGGAATGGATGCGGAAGAGGCCCTGTTGGCCGGGTTGATTGCCGACATCGGTGTGGTGCCCTTCCTCTATTTCGTGGAGAACTTCCCCCGTGAGTACTGGTCGCCCATCGACGTGGCCGATGCGCTGCCCTGGATTCGCGGGCCCGTGGGTACGTTTGTACTGAATCGTTGGGATTTCACCCCGCAGTTGATGGAGATTCCCCAGCGCGCCGAAGACTGGTTCCATGACAGCGGACACGGGCTGCGCCTGAGCGACATCGTCGTGCTGTCGCGCCTGCATTCTTACATTGGGTCCCCGCGTATGGTGGAACTGCCCTCCATCAATTCAATCCCGGCCTGCGGCAAACTGCAGAACGGCGAACTTTCGCCTGCCCATTCCCTCAAAGTGTTGCATGACGCAAAGGACAAGATCAGCCAGGCCATGAAGTTTTTTGAAACCTGATCGCCCCTCAGAGTCTGTGAAAAATCGCAGCAATCGGGACGCGTAGTAGATATTTTCACAGCCTCTCAGGATAGCGCCTTGAGCGGCCCATTAACCTTGAACCCATCATCCCGTTGACCATGAGCAATCCGTTATTGGAGACCCCGGAACTTCCCGCTTTTTCCAAGATTCAGCCGCAGCACGTGGTGCCGGCCATCGATCAGATCCTCGCGGAAAGCCGCTCGGCGATCGAAGCCCTGCTTGCGCCAGGCAAAGTCTACACCTGGGAAAACCTGGTGCAGCCACTGGAGGACCTGGATGATCGCCTGAACAAGGCCTGGTCGCCGGTAGGACATATGAATTCCGTGGTGAACACCGATGAGCTGCGTGAAGCCTATAACGCCTGCCTGCCCAAGCTCAGCGAGTACCACACCGAATTGGGCCAGAACGAGGCCTTGTTCGAAGCCTACCGGGGTCTGAGCGAGAGCCGTGAGTTCGCGTCGCTGGATCCGGCGCAGCAGAAGATCATCGAGGACGCCTTGCGCGACTTCAAGCTGTCCGGCGTCGCCTTGCCACCCGCGCAGAAGGCGCGCTACAAGGAAATCGCCCAGGAACTGTCGCGACTCACCAGTCAGTTCCAGGACAACCTGCTCGATGCCACCAATGGCTGGAGCCGCCACATCGAGGATCCGGCCCTGCTGGCGGGAATTCCCGAGTCGGCGGTGGCCATCGCCCGGCAGACCGCCGAGCAGGCTGGCAAGAGCGGCTGGGTGTTCAACCTGGAGTTCCCGTCCTATTTTGCCGTGATGACCTATGCCGACGACCGCGAACTGCGCCGTGAGTTCTACACGGCCTACAGCACGCGCGCATCGGATCAGGGCCCCAATGCCGGGCGCTGGGATAACACCCAGATCATGGAGCAGATCCTCGCCTTGCGCCACGAGGAAGCGCAGTTGCTGGGGTTTGCCAATTTCGCCGAACTCTCCCTGGCAACCAAGATGGCGCGCTCGGCGGATGAGGTGACGCATTTCCTCACCGACCTTTCGGAGCGTTCTCTGCCATTCGCCCGCAAGGACCTGGACGATCTCAGGGCCTTCGCGCGCGAGCAGCATGGTCTGGAGGACCTGCAATCCTGGGATGTGGGCTATTACTCGGAGAAGCTGCGCCAGCATGCCTTCGCCATCTCGGAAGAGGAAATCAAGCCTTACTTTCCGGCGACCCAAGTGGTGCCGGGCATGTTCAAGGTGGTGGAGACCCTTTACGGCCTTCAGATCCGAGAGGTGGAAGGCGTGGACGTGTGGCATCCGGATGTGCGCTTCTACGAGATTCGCGACCGCCTGGACGAGGTACGCGGCCGGTTTTACCTGGACTTGTACGCCCGGCCCAAGAAGCGGGGCGGGGCCTGGATGGACGAATGCGTCACCCGCCGCAAGCGGGGCGGGCAGGTGCAGGTGCCGGTGGCCTTTCTGACTTGCAACTTTACCCCGCCGGCAGGCTCCGACCCGGCGCTGCTGAGACACGACGAGGTGCTGACCCTGTTCCACGAGTTCGGTCACGGCCTGCACCACATGCTGACCCGCATCGATTACCTGGGCGTCTCCGGGATTCACGGGGTTGAGTGGGATGCAGTGGAACTGCCCAGCCAGTTCATGGAGAACTTCTGCTGGGAGCGGGAGGCCCTGGCCTTGATTTCCGGCCACTACCAGACCGGTGAATCTCTGCCGGAGGAGCTTTATCGCAAGATGATCGCCGCCCGCAATTTCCAGTCCGGCATGCAGATGGTGCGGCAACTGGAATTCAGCCTGTTCGATTTCCGGCTGCACCGCGAATACGATCCGGCGCTGGGAGGGCGCGTCTACGCGATTCTCGACGAAGTGCGCAAGCAGACGGCGGTGATGATTCCGCCGCCGTTCAACCGCTTCCCGCACAGCTTTTCGCACATCTTCGCCGGCGGCTATGCCGCGGGCTATTACAGCTACAAGTGGGCGGAGGTACTGTCCAGCGACGCCTTCTCGCTGTTTGAGGAGAGGGGCATCTTCGATCAGGAAACCGGCCATGCGTTCATGGAGAAGGTGCTGGAGCGCGGTGGCAGTCGCAAGGCCATGGACTTGTTCGTGGACTTCCGCGGCCGGGAGCCCGAGATCGACGCCTTGCTGCGGCACAACGGCATTGCCGCCTGAAAGCCTGATTTGCGTGACCATACACCGGGGGAGGTTGGGATGAAGAGTCGAACCATGCGTATGCCGATGGGGCTGCTTGCGGCCAGCGCCGTCATAGCGACAGCAGCGTGGGCCGCGGCCAGTTGCCAGGACGACTGTAAGGGGGATCTGGAGGCGGCCCTACGCGCCTGCCAGGTCAATTATGCCAAGGATCCGGACAACCTCAGCGACTGCCAGGAGAACGCGCAAAGGACCTATCAGGCCTGCATGGAAGACTGCAAGGGCTGATTTCTTTTGTGGGGAGAGAGCGAGGCGGGTGTGAGTTGGGATAAGCTTCGTCGATGATCTGGGATTTTTCACCAGTCGCCTTCGAACTTTCGCTGGCGGGCCGGCATTGGCCGATTTACTGGTATGGCCTGTTCTTCGCGTCCACCTTCGTCTATGGCCTTATCATATTCCGCTATATCTTCCGGCAGGAAGGGCGGCCGCTCGATCAGGTCTACGATCTGGTCCTCTACGTGATCGGCGGAACAGTAATCGGGGCGCGGCTCGGGCATGTCCTGTTCTATGACCCAGGGCACTATCTCCACCAGCCTTGGAAGATTCTTTACGTCTGGGAAGGCGGTCTCGCTAGCCATGGCGCGGTGGTCGGCATATTGACCGGCATATGGCTGTATTCGAGGCGTTTTCCGCGCCAGCCCTTTCTATGGGTCTGCGACCGCATCGGGATGGCGGTCCCCTTGTCGGGTTGCCTGATCCGCATCGGTAACTTCTTCAATTCCGAGATACTGGGTCGACCTGCCGAGGTTCCCTGGGCCGTGGTGTTCGCGCGGGTCGATGCCGTGCCGCGCCATCCGGTGCAGCTTTACGAGGCGCTCAGCTATCTCGTGATTTTCCTGCTGCAGTTTCGCTACTATCTGGCGCACAAGGAAAACACGCCTCCAGGCTACCTGTTCGGCCGCTTTTTCGTGCTGGTGTTCGGCGCAAGGTTCTGCCTGGAATTCTTCAAGGAAGGCCAGTCTGCCTTCGAAAGCGGGTGGCTGCTTAGCATGGGTCAGTGGCTGAGCCTGCCCGCCATCGCGGTGGGTGCGCTGCTCATCTTCCGCTCACGGCGCTTGAGTCCACAGGGGGCTTGAGGCCTAGTCCGGCCAGCGCACGCGCAGAAACTCCCCAGGAGCTTCGCGGCTGGAGCCGATGATGAGGCGTTTCATGCCTGACTCCGACTCTTCCACGATTCCGGCGGCCTCAACCCGTTCCCCGGCCCAGGCTTGGCCGACATAGGTGTGGGTGAAGCTCAGGATTTCGCTGATGTCGCTGTGCTCGATCCGGTAGCGGGCAGGGTGGCCGAAGGCCTCGGCCGCATCCAGTACACTCGCCGATAGAGTCAATGCCCCCCGCTTGTTCCAGCGCTCGGTATCCGGAGTTCTACATTCTTCCACCAAGGCCAGATCGAACTTGGTTCCTTCCAAGGCGCCCTTGTTGCCCTTGCGGCGCTCATGCCGCACGAAGTCTTCAAAATCCAGCGAGCAGCCGCGGCGCTGGTAGGCGTCGCACCAGCCGGCCTCATCCAATTCATCCAGCGTACCTTCCGCCTGAGATTGCATGACCGCCGCGCGTGCGCGGAAAAAGGCGTCTCGCCCATACACCACAAGATCCAGATCGGAGGTAGCGGTTTGCCGGCCGATGAGTAATGAGCCGGTGACGCCCAGGGTCTCGGTGCTCACCCCGGCTTTCGCCAACAGGCCCACCAGTCGAAGCAGTTTGGTTTCCAACGGATCGGCAGGCCCGTGCCGCAGCAGGTCTTGCACGCGGTCCCGTGGTCGATGATGGCGGTGAATGGAGTCCAGGGGAACCCCATGCAACTGTGCCTGCAGGCGCGCCGAACGGTGAAGATAGCGGGGAAAGTGTGACTGCAGCAGGCGGTTCGCCGCGTCGGTCCCGATTTTGGCGAGTCTTCCGGCGCGCGGCGCATAACGGAGAAAGCCGAGCACGCGGTCGCCCTCGACCTGTGGGTCGACCACGGCGAAAACCAGGCCCTCGTGGGTCTCGATAAAGTCGCGGGGAAAGAAGTCCATCAGGGTGTCAGGGATTGCGGATAGAGGGCGCGGCTGCCGTCCATGTCACCGGTTTCCCGGTAATTCATGGGTTGTGCGTCCGGGTCGACGATGCCGCCATCCGTGACCCGCCCCAGGATGATCCTGTGGTCGCCCGCCTCGCATTCACCCGCCAGACGGCATTCGAACCAGGCCGGGGCGTCTTCGAGGATGGGGGCGCCGCAGGGGCTGGCGCGCCAGGGGATGCCCGCCAGCTTGTCCACGCGGGAAGACTGCCCGAAATGCCGCGCCAATTCGAGTTGCCCTTGGGCGAGCACGTTGACGGTGAAGGCCCCGTTTTCCTGGATCAGTCCATAGGAGGAGTGTGCGGGGCTGATGCTCAATGCCAGCATGGGCGGGTCGAAGGACGTTTGCATCACCCAGGCTGCTGTGAAGGCGTTGCGGCGCCCGGCGCAAGCGGCGCCCACCACGTAAACGCCGTGGGTGATGTTTTGGAACAGCAGGTGCGTGGCTTTGCTCATGAGAGGATCCAGGATAATGAGGCCTTCTTGCGCTTGGGCGCCGTTGTGGCTGGACGGCATTATATAATGACAGGGTCGAGCGCCAGCGAACCGGCGGTCCGATCACTTATTTCTTCGCGAGCGTGCGACTGGAATGAACAAACTGACCCATTTCAACGAGTCCGGCGCCGCCCACATGGTGGATGTGGGGGACAAGCCCGCGACCCAGCGGGTCGCCGTGGCGGAAGGCTATATCAGCATGCGGCCGGAAACCTTGTCCCTGATCATGGGAGGGAGCCATAGCAAAGGCGATGTGCTCGGCATTGCGCGCATCGCCGCGATCATGGCCAGCAAGCGCACCGCCGATCTGATTCCACTCTGTCACCCAATCGCCATCAGCTACGTGGGTGTGGATCTGGAACCGGAGCCGAACTGCAGCCGGGTACGCTGCGAGGCGACGGTGAAGACTGCCGGTGCGACCGGCGTGGAAATGGAGGCCCTGACAGCCGTGCAGGTGGGCCTGTTGACCATCTATGACATGTGCAAGGCGGTGGACCGTGGTATGAGCATCGAATCGGTCCGCCTTCTGGAAAAATCCGGCGGTAAATCGGGGGCCTGGGTGCGCAATGACGTGGAGACGTGATTTGTGAGCGCCGCGATCCTAGGGATATCGAAGCGGTCGCCTGGTACGTGATGCGACGACCTGTGATCGGGCTGATTCCAGCTGGGGGCGTGGGATCGCGCATTGCGCCGCTGCCCATGAGCAAGGAACTGTATCCCCTGGGTCTAACGGCACCGGATGCGGGGGGCGCGGTGCGTCCCAAAGTGGTGAGCGAGTTCCTGCTGGAGAGGATGCGTCTGGCCGGCGTCGAGCGGGCCTTTTTCATCCTGCGTCCCGGCAAATGGGACATTCCCGCCTATTTCGGCGATGGCTCCGCCGTGTCCATGAAACTGGGCTACCTGGTTCTCGGGGTACCCTACGGCGTTCCCTTTACCCTCGATCAGGCCTATCCCTTCGTGCAGGACGCGGCAGTCGTGCTTGGGTTCCCCGATATCCTTTTCACTCCAGAGGATGCCTATTGCCGCATTCTTTCACGGCTTGACCAGGGCCGCGCCGATGTGGTCCTGGGGCTGTTCCCGACGGATCAGCCACACAAGGCCGGTATGGTCGACGTGGATGATCAGGGGCGCGTGAAACAGGTGATCGAGAAACCCACGGCCTCGACTCTGCGCCACATGTGGGCGATCGCCGCGTGGACCCCTTGCTTCTCCGCGTTTCTGCACGAGCATGTGCAGGATCTGCTCCGCCAGCCCGATCTGCCGGCGGCCCCGGAACTGCCCATCGGCGACGTGATTCAGGCCGCCATCGAGCGCGGCATGGCGGTCGAGGCTGAATTATTTGAAGCCGGCAGTTATCTGGATATCGGAACGCCTGGCGACTTGATGCTGGCGGCGCATCGTTTCTCCTCCACCTCTGGAAACGCGCAATAAGTCCATCCTGGATGTCGCCGCCCTCGTCATCGGAAGCGCGGCCTCCCGGTTCGTTTTCAGTCGTGCTCGCCTTGACCGGGATTGCTCAAATGTGGTGCGTTATGCTGGGTGTTTTGCACAAAACGCACATTTATGGTGCATTGTTGTGTGACTGGCCCATACCGGCACAGGCGACAAGCTGTGGTTTTGTTGCAAAAAATCAAACTTTTTTAGCAAAAATGCCAATGGCATGCACTATGCTTGTCACATGGACTAGAGGCAATGCCTTCTAAGTTGGTTTAACCAAGAGGACAGCAAAAATGAAACAAGTAACAGCGCATGGCCGATTGCTGGCTCAGCCCCTTGCATTCGGAATCGCAATGGCCGTGTTTGGCGGACTGGCCCATGCAAAGAACCTGACTGAGGCCAGTGGCTTGCTGGAGACGGTAGGCGATCCAAACGAGAGTCAGTTCATGAAAGATGTGGGTTTGAAGATCGGCGGCTGGATCAACGCCGGTATCAGCACCAACTTCAATTCTTCGCCGGGCAACTACAACGGCCCCGTGACCTTCGGCGACCGCACCGCGGAACCGCAGGTCAACCAGATTTATCTATATGTGCAGCGCGCGGTCAATACGGAAGGCGACAGCTGGGATATCGGAGGCCGCTTCGATTTCATGTATGGTACCGACGCGGTGTTCACCCAGGCCTACGGTTCGCCGAGTGGCCATTGGGACTTGAACCTGACCAATGAGCGCTTCTACAACATCGCCTTGCCGCAGGCCTATGCGGAGATCTTCGCGCCCATCGGCAACGGCATCACCATGAAGATCGGTCACTTCTACACCATCATCGGTAACGAAGTGGTGACCGCTCCGGATAACTTCTTCTACTCCCATGCCTACACCATGCAGTACGGCGAGCCATTCACCCATACCGGTGTGTTGTTGAGCTACCCCGTAACGCCGAACATCACCGTCATGGGCGGTGGCACGACCGCCAGCGATTTTGCCGGTTGGGACGGTGCCTGGGACAAGGGCCTTGGCAACTGGGCATTCCTCGGCGGCGTAACCTGGACCAGCGACGACAAGGGTTCGTCCGTAGCGGCGACCGCCACCAGCGGCTCGATTTCCGAGCATGACAACAACAACTGGAGCCTCTACAGCCTGGTCGGCAAGCATGACATCATCGAAGGCTTGCACTACACCATTCAGCACGACCATGGTTGGGCGGGAAAGATCGGAACGGACGGCGGCGACGCGGAATGGTACGGCGTGAACCAGTACCTGACCTATGACATTCAGGAAGACCTGGGCGTCGGTATCCGTGCCGAGTGGTTCCGCGATGACGACGGCGTCCGCGTGTTCTCTCCGGCGCGCCAACTGGGTGCCTTGCCTGCGGCCAGCTACTATGCGATCACCGCCGGCGTGAACTGGAAGCCGCTGAAATGGCTGACCGTGCGTCCCAATGTGCGCTATGACTGGTCCGACAAGGCCGAGGCCTTCAACAACGGCGGCGCCAACGTGGGCTATGCCGGCAACCGTCAGGATCAGGTGCTGGTATCCACCGACGTGGTGCTCATGTTCTGACAGCCGTGCGGCAACGGCCTGTACCCGGAAAATGCGCCCTCGTGGCGCATTTTTCATTTTTCAGTCAATTTCATCAATTAGGCATCTGATTTCGGGTCAATTTCAGATGCTCTGCTAGGCTTATTCCTACACCCGGCGAACCGGGTGTCATTCCTCGACGTCCCGGTTCCCGCAAGGTATCCATTTCAATAGATCGCCATTGCCGCATCCATGCGTAGGGCAAAGCGAGGACCTCATGAAAATCAAACAACAGATTCAGGCCGGTTTCCTGGCAGTGCTTTTGATCATGCTGGGAAGCATCGGATTTGGCTCGTTCCAAATGAGCCAGATTGAAAACCGGCTTGAGGATATCGTCGACGACGATTTCACCAAGCTTCAAGCGATCAATGCATTACGCGAGGCCATACGCGAGGAAGGCATGGCCATCCGCAACCTGATGCTGATGACCGATCCGGAAATTCAGTCCGAAATGAAAGCCCGGGTTCCCAAGCAGCGGGACGAATATGCGAAGAACGAGCGATTCCTGCGGGAGACCGTGGTCAGTGCGGAGGGCAAGTCGTTTCTGCACAAGCTAGACGGCTTTAAGGTAGAAGCCCTGGCCTTGAATGACCAGACCCTGGAGTTGCTGCAGCGGGGCAAGCTGGCGGAAGCCAGCGCCTTCTTCTACGAGAAGGGTCGATTGCCGAACCGGAACTGGTTGCTGACCCTCGATGCATTCCGCAATCAGCAGATGGAATTGACCAATCAGGTTTACGGCGAGGCAAAAGGCGCCTTCCGCATGGCCATCGGCGTCATGGTGGTAATCAGTGTGGTTGCGCTCCTTGCTGCATTTTGGGTCAGCAAGCGACTGGCTTGCCGGATCTATGACCAACTGGGCTGCGAGCCGTCGGAAGCGGCGGAGTTCGCCGAGCGTCTGGCTGCGGGCGACTTGAGCGCACGCCTTGACACCCAGGGCAAGCCAGCGCGGAGTCTCGTGATGGCGCAGCAGAAAATCGTGGAATCCATCGCAGCCCTGGTGGCTGCCGCCGACAGCCTGGTACAGGCGGCAGTGGCCGGGCGCTTGGATACCCGCGCGGAGCTCGGCAGCTTGCAGGGTGAGTACCGAAAGATCGTGGAAGGTGTGAATCGGACCATGGACTATGTGGTCGGGTATCTGGATAACATGCCCCTGCCCGCCATGGTCATCAGCAAGGAACGTGAAGTGCTGTACATGAACAAACGGGGGGCTGAACTGGGCGCTTCCAGCAAGTCCCGACTGTTGGGACAAAAGTGCTTCGATCACTTCAATACCGGTGATTGTCATAGCGGGGGATGCGCCTGCCTCAAGGCCATGGCGAGCAACAACCAGGTCAGTTCGGAGACCGTGGCCAGGCCTGGCAACCTGGAGCTGGACATCAAATATATCGGGATGCCGGTCCGCAACCTTCGTGGCGAGATTACCGGCGCCTTCGAAGTGGTCATGGACGAGACGGACATCAAGAAAGCGCAGCGGCTGGCCAAGAAAATTGCCGATTTTCAGTCGGTTGAAGCCGAGAGGGCCGGTGCGGCGCTGCGCAAGCTGGCTGTGGGCGATCTCGACATCCAGGTGGCGGTTGCTTCCAGCGACAAAGACACCGAGGAAGCGGCCGCGGGCTGCAGGATGATTGCCGACTCCATAGAAAAAGTCGTCGCCAGCGTCGGCAGCCTTATCGAGGACTCCACCATGCTCTCGAATGCCACGCTGCAGGGCAATCTGCAGGCGAGGGCCGAGGAAGCGCGCCATCAGGGCGACTATCGTAGGATCGTGCAGGGAATGAACGATACATTGAGCGCGGTGGCCGCACCGATTGTCGAAGTGGTGCGGGTGCTCGGGGCCCTGGCTCGAGGCGACCTCACCGAAAGGATCACGGCGGACTACAAGGGCACCTTTGCGGCTTTACGCGATGATGCCAATGTCACCGTTGAGAACCTTTCAAGGAGCGTGGAGTCGATCCGCGAAGCCACGGATGCCATCAATACGGCCTCGCGGGAAATTGCCATGGGCAATGCCGATCTTTCGCAGCGCACGGAGGAGCAGGCCTCAAGCCTGGAAGAAACCGCCTCCAGCATGGAGGAGTTGGCGTCCACGGTAAAACAGAACGCCGACAACGCTCGCCAGGCCAACCAAATGGCGGTGGCGGCCTCCGATGTGGCGGTGCGCGGCGGCGACGTGGTGCAGCAGGTGGTGGGCACCATGAATGCCATCAACGAAAGCTCGCGCAAGATCGTGGACATCATCAGCGTCATCGACGGCATTGCCTTCCAGACCAACATCCTGGCGCTCAACGCTGCGGTGGAAGCGGCACGCGCCGGCGAGCAAGGCCGCGGCTTCGCGGTGGTGGCGGGCGAGGTGCGCAACCTGGCGCAACGTTCGGCGGCGGCGGCCAAGGAGATCAAGACGCTGATTGGCGATTCGGTGGAAAAGGTGGAAGACGGGGCCAAGCTGGTCTCGCAGGCCGGCCGCACCATGGACGAGATCGTCTCGGCGGTGAAACGGGTGACCGACATCATGTCCGAAATCGCCGCCGCCTCGGTGGAGCAGAGCAGCGGTATCGAGCAGGTCAATCAGGCCGTAACCCAGATGGATGAAACCACCCAGCAGAACGCCGCGCTGGTTGAGGAGGCGGCTGCCGCCGCCGAATCCCTGGAAGAGCAGGCCGGCAATCTGGCGCATACGGTGGCGCAGTTCCGCCTGGATCAGCAAGCCGTCGCACCAGGCGCAAGGCCCAAGCCGGCTCGCCAGCTCCCCAATCCTCCAAAGGCGCCCGCCAAGGCCAAGGGGCCGTCTGCCAAGCGCGCCTTGCTCGTGAACGGACCGGAGGCCGATGACTGGACCGAGTTCTAGGCCCCAGGCTCACATGCGATCCGGGTAGGGCCACAAAGCCCTGCTCGGGTTGCCTCAGGTTTTGAAGATACCGTACTGGTAAGCGATGCGCGCCATGTCCGCCGAGGTGTTGACGTTGAGCTTGCTCTTGATGATGGTGCTGTAGTTGGCTACGGTCTTGTAGCCAAGGCTCAGTTCATCGGCCACCTCCCGGGTGGTGTAGCCCTGCGCCAGCAGGCAGAACACGTCGAACTCCCGGGCCGATAGATTGTTGAGCGCCGCCACGTCCTCGCAGGCGATGGTCTGCAAGGCCAGGCGCTGGGCGATGTGCGGTTCGATGTACTTCTCGCCGCGGGCTATCCGTTCCACCGCTTCCACCAGCATTTCCGGCGCGCAACTCTTGGTGATGAAGCCGTTGGCGCCGGCTTCCAAGGCCCTTACCACATACACCGGTTCGTCATGCATGGTGAAGGTGAGTATCTTCGCTAGTGGATCGCGGCTGCAGATACGCCGGATGGTCGCCAGACCGCCGATGCCGGGCAGGCTCAGGTCCATCACCGTGACGTCCGGCGACTTCTCCGCATACAACTGACACGCTTCCTCGCCCCGTTCCGCCTCGCAGGTGACCTCGATGTTTCCCGAACGCGCCAGCAGCAGGCGATAGCCGGTGCGTACCACCGCATGGTCGTCCACCAGCATGACGGAAATTTTCTCAGCCATGATGAATCCCTCCGCATGGGACCGTGACGCCGACGCGAACGCCTTGTCCGGGTCCGGTCTCGATCCTGAAATCCCCATCCAGGCTGGCGACTCGCTCGCGCATGCCAAGCAGTCCAAAGCCGGTGCTGGGCTGAGCCGGATCGAATCCGCGTCCATCGTCCTCGATCGACAACAGGACACAGTGCGGCTCCGAACCTGCCGGCTCGAGGCCCATGCGAATCCGCACGGAGCGGGCTTCGGCATGCTTCACGACATTGGTCAGACATTCCTGCACGATGCGGAACAGATGGATCTTCGCTGAACCTGCGAGTTCCTCCACCCGCTCATCGAAGTCGCACTCCACGCGTATTCCAGGGTTGCGGCAGCGCCAATTCTTCAGCATGTCCTCCAGGGACGCCAGCAATCCCAGGTCCTCCAGCATCATGGGGCGGAGGCTGCGCATCATGCCCTTCACCACGTCGAACAGATGGTCGCAGATGCCCATGATGGCATCCACTGCCTCGTTGTTTTGCGGGCCGGCGGATGAATCCCTAAGCGATGCGGCCATGACCTTGACCGCGCTCAGCGATTGACCGAGTTCGTCATGCAGTTCCTGCGCGATGTGGCGCCGCTCTTCTTCCTGGATCGCCAGGGATCTCTGGGTCAGGGCGCGGTTCTCGCTGCGGGCTTTGGACAGGGAGGCGAAGGTGTGATTGAACGCGCCGGAAATACGATCGAACTCGGGCAAGGAGAAGCGCGGCATGGGCTTGCCGTAGTTGCCCTGCTCGATATCTTCCAGGCCTTGCAGGACGATGGATACGGACTTGAAGGCCCGGCCCAGGGTCACATGCACCAGCGCGTAGATGGTGATGACCAGGACGGCCATCATGAACAAAAAGCTGCGCGCCTCGTTCCAGGCCTCGCGGATCTCGTCCTCCGGGTTGGCCTCGATCAGCACGCTCAGCTCGGTACCGTCCGGTCCTTGCAGGCGGCGTTCCCCCACCAGGCGGTCCGGCATCACGGCCCAGGCGAACCAGGAAGGCGTCTGCTCGGCGGTGGTGGGCGGCGCCTGGCCCTCCATCCGGATGATCTTCTCCGGAAGCTGCCGCACCTGAATCTTCAAGTGGCGGGTCTTTTCCAGCAGCGCCAGCTGTTTCAGCCATTGCGGCAGGGAAGGCTCGCCGCTTTGCACCTGCACCAGTCCGGCGTCGATCAACTGCAGGGCCATCTTGGCCGAGGACTGGACTTCCGCGCGGACGGAACGGCGAGCGTCGTGGACCATGAACAAGGTCCCGATGCCGAAAATTGCCAGCACCGAGAGGCTGATCATGAGGTTTAGGCGGAAACGCAGGCTCAAGCTAAAACTCTTTTATAAAACGCGCAATTATGCGATGCCGCAAGCCGGGGTCATAGAGGATAAATTCCCGGCGTTCATCCTGTGATGCTGCTAGCCGGGCCGATGCTCTTTCCCTGCGCTGCGCTCGGGATAATTTCCTCCCGTTTCTCCTGAACAATTCAAGCGCTTATAAGGCGGAATTCCGTAGCTAGCTTGGCGTGCCAACGCGCAAAATTCCGCCGCTTTCGCAAGACAACAAGCCCGGCAGGGCGCGAGCACAATCCCAAAGGAGGAATCCATGCGTATTTCCAAACTGGCCGTCGGCGTCGGCGGCTCGGTACTGGCGGCAGGCGCCATGCTGGCTGCGGACGGCGTTTCTGCAAATGCCGATCTGGACCGGCTCTCCAAGGACGACAAGAACTGGGTCATGCAGACCAAGGACTACAGCGCCACCCACTTCAGCAAGATGACCCAGATCAACGTGGATACGGTGAAGAACCTGAAGGTGGCCTGGACCATGTCCACCGGCACCCTGCACGGCCACGAAGGTGCACCCCTGGTGGTGGACGGCATCATGTACATCCACACGCCGTTTCCGAACAACGTCTACGCGGTGGACCTTAACGATACCCGCAAGATCCTTTGGCAGTATAAGCCCAAGCAGAATCCGGCTGCACGCGCCGTGGCCTGCTGCGATGTGGTGAATCGCGGCGTCGCTTATGTGCCCGCTGGTGACCACGGTCCCGCCAAGATTTTCCTGGCCCAGTTGGACGGCAACATCGTCGCTCTCAACGCCAAGACCGGCGAAGAGATCTGGAAGATGGAGAACTCCGACATCGCCATGGGGTCCACCCTCACCGGCGCACCCTTCGTGGTGAAGGACAAGGTGCTGGTGGGTTCCGCCGGCGCCGAGCTGGGCGTGCGCGGCTATGTGACGGCCTACAACATCAAGGACGGCAAGCAGGAATGGCGCGCCTATGCCACGGGTCCCGACGAGGATCTGCTGCTGGACAAGAACTTCAACAGCAACAACCCCCACTACGGCCAGTTCGGTCTGGGTCTGCAGACCTGGGAAGGCGACGCCTGGAAGATCGGCGGCGGCACCAACTGGGGCTGGTATGCCTATGATCCCAAGCTGGACATGATCTATTACGGCTCCGGGAACCCGGCGCCGTGGAATGAGACCATGCGTCCCGGCGACAACAAGTGGACCATGACCATCTGGGGCCGCGACGTCGACACCGGCAAGGCCAAGTTCGGCTACCAGAAGACGCCGCACGACGAGTGGGATTACGCGGGCATCAACTACATGGGCCTGTCCGAGCAGGAAGTCGATGGCAAGATGACGCCGCTGTTGACCCACCCTGACCGCAACGGCCTGGTCTACACCCTGAACCGCGAGACCGGCGCCATGGTCAACGCCTTCAAGATCGATGACACCGTCAACTGGGTCAAGAAGGTGGATCTGAAGACCGGTCTGCCCATTCGCGATCCGGAATTCAGCACGCGCATGGATCACGAAGCCAAGGGCATCTGCCCCTCGGCCATGGGTTATCACAACCAGGGCATCGAGTCCTACGACGCCGACAAAAAGCTTTTCTTCATGGGGGTGAACCACATCTGCATGGACTGGGAACCCTTCATGCTGCCCTACCGGGCCGGCCAGTTCTTCGTGGGCGCGACCCTGAACATGTATCCGGGACCCAAAGGAACCCTGGGTCAGGTGAAGGCCATGAACTCGGTTACCGGCAAGATGGCCTGGGAAGTGCCTGAGAAGTTCGCGGTCTGGGGCGGCACCCTGGCCACGGCGGGCAACCTGGTCTTCTACGGCACCCTGGATGGCTACATCAAGGCCCGCGACTCTCGCACCGGCGAGTTGAAGTGGCAGTTCCAACTGCCTTCCGGCGTCATCGGCCACCCCATGACCTACGAGCACAACGGCAAGCAGTACCTCGCCATCTACAGCGGCGTGGGCGGCTGGCCGGGTGTGGGTCTGGTGTTCGACCTGAAGGACCCCACAGCGGGTCTGGGCGCGGTGGGCGCGTTCAAGGAACTGGCTCATTACACCCAGATGGGCGGCTCGGTGTTCGTGTTCTCCCTTTGATGCCACGGTTCCCGTGCTCCGCGCGGGAACGAATACCGGCGACGCGCCGCGTCCCGGATGCGAGCAGAGGGTGGTGGGTCGCGGGGCGCGGACGGAACGGTTCGCACCCCGTGCACCTCACCCAGCCTACATTGAATAGTTGAGGAATTGTCATGCGATTGATCCCTCTCGCGCTTGCCGCGCTTGCCGCGCTGGTGGGCGCTGCCCCGGCCTTCGGCGCCCCGGCCCCGAAAAAGGCCGAGCCGCTCAAGGTCTGTGCCGCCGAGAACGAACTGCCTTATTCCGACAAGGAAGGAAAAGGCTTTGAAAACAAGCTGGCCGAACTGATCGGCCAGGAACTGGGCCGTCCCATCGAGAATGTCTGGTGGACCGATGCCCGTTACTTCGTGCGCGACCTGTTGGACAAGGAGCTCTGCGACCTGGTCATGGGCGTCGACACGGGCGATCCGCGCATGTTGACCAGCGCGCCCTATTACCGCTCTGGTTATGTCTTCGTCTATCCGGCGGACAAGGCCGGCGAATTCCAGAACTGGGACAGCCCGGCCTTGAAGTCGGCGCAGCGCATTGCCTTCATCCCGGATACCCCGCCCGATCTCATGCTGAAAAAGATCGGACGGTTCAACGACATGTTCAACTACATGCACTCGCTGGTGGATTACAAATCCAAGCGCAACCAATACGTGCGTTTCGATCCCGCGCGTCTTGTGGGCGAAGTGTCATCGGGCAAGGCCGACGTGGCCGCCGTCTGGGGCCCCGCCGCTGCCCGCTACGTCAAGAGCGCCAGCAAGCCTTTGGCCATGGCGGTGATCCCCGACAACAACACCCGCAGCGACGGCCAGCCCCTGCCGCACCACTATTCCACCTCCATCGGTGTGCGCAAGGATGAAGGCAAGTTGCTCAAGGCTATCAACCAGGCCTTGGCGAAACGCCAGGCCGATGTCCAGGCGTTGTTGAGCGCAGAGGGGATTCCCCTGCTGCCGCTGGACGAGCCCAGCAAGACCGCTTCACTAGCCCATTAAGGAGACCTCATGAAATCAAAACGACGGTCAGTTCTGGTACTGGCCCTGGCTGCCGGGCTGCCTTTGCTGGCCCAGGCCGAAATCACCTTCCGTCACGCCGTGACCGGCGAAACCCTGGACTTCGAGTATGCCAAGGCGGGCGGCGATACGGAGGCCTTCAAGAAATTCAAGGAGACTGGAAAGAATCCTTACAACGGTGACAAGGCCGTCATCGAGAAGGGGCATAGCCTTTATCTCTCTGCCTGCTCCGGCTGTCATGGCCACGAGGCGGAGGGCAAGATCGGGCCGGGGCTGGCGGACGATTACTGGACCTATCCGCGCGGCACCATGGACGTCGGTCTGTTTGAAATCCTGTACGGCGGCGCCAACGGCTCCATGGGGCCGCAGTACGTGAATCTGAATACCGACGAGATGCTGCAGATCATGGCCTGGATTCGCTCCGCCTACAAAGGCGATCCGGCCAAGGCCGAATGGCTGAAATGAGACCACACAACCACGAGGACGCTTCTATGAAAAAGACACTCTGCTTCGCCGCCACCGCTCTGTTCGCCCTGAGCGCCCACGCGTATGACGGCACCAACTGCAAGGCGCCCGGCAACTGCTGGGAAGCGAAACCGGGCTACCCGGACAAGGTTGCCGGCAGCAAGTATGACCCGAAGCACGACCCGGTCGAGTTGAACAAGCAGCAGGAATCCATCAAGGCGATGGAAGCCCGTAACAAGAAGCGCGTGGAGAACTACGCCAAGACCGGCGTATTTGTCTACAAGGTTGAAGATATCAAATAGCCCTGAGCCTCTGCTCTGACGGCCGCTCGAGCGTGAGCGGGACGGGCCAGAGCCCGTCCCGGTCCTCGCATTTTGCTTGAACGCAATCGCGTTTCCCATGAATTCAGAACACAGTCTCGAGGAATTCCGTAACCAGGCCTTGCAGTTGGAACGGGGCCTGAACCAGATCGTGCTCGGACAGGCGCGTCCAGTCAGGCTGCTGACGGTGGCCGTGTTCGCCCGCGGACACGTGTTGCTGGAAGGCGGCGTCGGTGTCGGCAAGACCACCCTGTTGCGGGCCACGGCGCGCGGCATCGGAGGTGAATACGAGCGTATCGAGGGCACCATTGATTTGATGCCCAACGACCTGATCTATTACACCTATCTGAACGACAAAGGAAAACCGGGCGTGTCTCCGGGGCCCTTGCTGAAGCATGGCGAACGCCTGTCCATCTTCTTCTTCAACGAGATCAACCGCGCCCGCCCGCAGGTGCATTCCCTGCTGCTGCGCGCCATGGCCGAGCGGACGCTGTCGGCCTTCAACCGCGAATTCAGCTTCCCCCACCTGCAAGTGTTTGCCGACCGCAACCGGGTGGAAAAGGAAGAAACCTTCGAACTGCCCGCTGCGGCCCGCGACCGCTTCATGTTGGAGATCTCGGTCGAGCCGCCGCAGGATGCCGTCGACCTGGACCGCATCCTGTTCGAACCGCGATTCCATGACCCGGACCGGCTGTTGGAATCGGCGCCGCAGGGCGTGCTGCCCCACGAGCAACTCAATGAGGCCGCCGAGCTGATTCAGTCCCAGATCCAGGTGAGCGAACGCCTGCGGCGTTATGTGCTCGACTTGTGGCGAGCCACGCACAAGCCGGAGGCATTCGGCGTGCATCTGGACGATGCCGATGTGGGCGAAGTGATCGAGGCCGGCGCCAGCCCCCGTGGCATGAGCCACTTGATCCGCGCGGCCAGGGTGCATGCCTGGCTGCAGGGCCGCGACCATGTGCAGCCGGTGGACATTCAGGGCGTTTTTTCTGCCGCTGTGGGTCATCGGGTCTTCCTCAAACCGGTATACGAATACCGCCGCAGCGAACTGGTGGCCGAACTGGTGAGCAAGCTGCTGCGCCATGTCGCCGCGCCATGAGCTCCCGGGAATTCGATTACCGCATCAGGTGGCGCGCCAGTGGCGTGCATCCCGGCGCCCATCACGGCAGCCAGGCCGGGGCAGGGCAGTGGTTCCTGCGCCTTGCTCCCTTCATGGCCCAGCCCGACCCGCGCCGCCTGGACCTGCGTTCCAGCCTGTGCGACCCGTTCGAGCATTTCAACGTGCGTCTCTACGAGCAGCGCAGCCGTATCGAAGTGCACGCGGTGATCGATTTGTCGGCCTCCATGGGTTATGAAGGCGCCAGCCGCAAACTCAACGTCCTGGCCGATTTCATGGACAGTCTTGCGCTTTCCTGTCACCGCACCGGTGATCTGCTGGGCGTGGCGGCCTTCTCCGAGTCCGGTCAGCCGGAATTTCTGCTGCCTCCCACGCGCCAACTGGGAGCGTGCAAGGAACTCAACGAGCGGCTGCGGGATCTGCGACTGCACGGCACCAACGCGCGCGGTCTGCTGCAGGCGGCTCGCTACCTGCCGGCGCGCCGGGGGTTGGTGTTTCTCCTGTCCGACTTTCATTTTCCCCTGAGCCTGCTCAAGTCCATCATGAGTTCGCTGGTGCGCCACGACACGGTGCCGGTGGTGTTGTGGGACCCAGACGAACAAAGCCCTCCGGGTGCGGGACTGGCCCGCCTGACCGATCTGGAGAATGGCGCCGAACGGATGCTGTGGCTGAGGCCGGAATTGCGCGAGCGCCTGACCCTGGCCTACCGCGAGCGGCGGTCGCGTTTGACCACCCTGCTGCGCCGCTTCGGGCGCGAGCCCTTGTTTCTCGACGGCCGCTTCGATCCGGAGCAGGTGTCGCGCTATTTCGCTGGCACGGCATGAGCTGCGATTTCCTGAGCCGCTGGGCCTGGGCGGCCTGTCTGCTATGGCTGTGCCCGGCGCTGGCCGTTGAAGTGCCACCCGGAATACTGCGCATGGACCTGGAAGCCACGCGTCCTTATGGCTATGTCATCGGCGATCTCATCGAGCTGAATCTGGATGTCGAAGTGGCCTCCGGCGTGACCCTGGACCCCACCGAACTGCCGGAAGCAGGCCCCGTGAATCGCTGGCTCAATCTGCGTCAGATGGCTGTGCAGGGCGAGGCCCCGCATTATCGGTTGCATCTGCAATACCAGACCTTCTACGCCCCACTGGAGGTCAAGAACCTTACGGTTCCTGGCCTGGCCCTGCAGTTCAAGGGGCCTGGGGGGCCTGTATCCGCCAGGACCCCAGCCTGGCCGTTCACCATGGCGCCGATTCGGGAACTATCGGTCCAGCGTTCGGAGGGGCTGGAGCCCATGCGCCCGGATGCCTGGCCCAGAGCACCGGAGGCGGGGGATTACCGCTGGCACTTTCTTGCCGCGACGTTGCTGGCGTTGCTGGGCATGGGCGGCATTGGCTACCTCCGCGGCTGGCTCGGGCTGGGTTCGCGCGGGCGCTTCTTTGCATCGGCGCTCAAGGCCTTGCGTCCACTTCCCGATGGGAGCGCCGACCAGGCTACCCTGCGGCAGGCCTACAGCGCGGTGCACGAGGCTTTCAACCGGACCTTGGGGGAAACCCTGTTCCAGCAAGACCTCGACCGATTCATCGAAATGCGTCCCCGGTATGGTGACCTGCGCTCGGAGATCGAGGCCTTTTTCGACAGTTCCTACCGGCTGTTCTTCGCGGATGGCGAGGGCGAGATGCTCACGGTGAGCCGGCTTAAAACTCTCTGCCGCGCCTGCCTGCATTTGGAAAGGATGAGTCGATGAATCTCGCGGTCGACACGCCCGGCGTGCTGCTCGGGCTGCTGCTGGCGCTGCCGCCCTTGTTCCGCCTGCCCCTGCGCCTGTCGGCGACACCTTGGGGTCCTCTGCTGCCGGCGGATGCCTGGTCGCGCTGGATCGATGCGGGTTTGCGCCTTGCCGGCGCGCTCGCCGTGGCGGCGCTGACCCTGGGCCTGGCCGGTCTGCATCGTGGCGAATACGCGGTGGAGCGAAGCGGACAGGGCGCCCATACCGTCCTGCTGCTGGACCGCAGCCGAAGCATGGATGACAGCTTTGCCGGACGCACGCCTACAGGGGACGAGGAATCCAAGTCGCAGGCCGCGCAGCGCATTTTGTCCGGGTTCGTCGCCGGTCGCCGGCAGGGTCTGGTGGGCGTGGCGGCTTTCAGCACCTCCGCCCTGTTCGTCCTTCCCCTCACCGAGAACCGCGAAGCGGTGCTGGCCGCGGTGGGCGCCATGCGTTGGCCGGCCCTGGCCCAGACCCATGTGGCCAAGGGCCTGGCCATGGCGCTGACGCATTTTCAGGGCCAGGAACTGCAGGGGGCGCGCAGCGTCCTGTTGGTATCCGATGGCGCCGCGGCGGTGGATGCCGATAGCGAGGCGCTGCTGCGCCGCTGGTTTCGCGAGCAGGGTGTGAAGCTGTACTGGATCTATCTGCGGACCGCAGGCAGTCATGGCCTGTTCGAAGTGCCGGAAAATCCCGACGAGGACAATCCCCAGTCCCGCCCCGAGCGCTACTTGCACCTGTTCTTCACCGGTCTGGGCGTCCCCTATCAAGCCTTCGAGGCGGCGGACGCCAATGCGCTGCAGCAGATTCTGGATGCCATCGGACACGAGGAGCAAGGCCCCATGCTGTACCTGGAGCGGGTGCCGCGCCACGACCTGCAAGCCTATTGCTATGCCATCGCCGCGTTCGCCGTGGCCGTGCTCCTGGGCGCCAAGGGTGTGGAGGTGACGGGGTGATGCGCGCCCTCTGGATCGAGCGCCTGCTGGCCCTGGCAGTGACCTTGGGCCTGGTCTGGGCCGGATGGGCGGCGCTGCAGTGGCGGGCCATGGATCGCGCCGCGGACGAATTGGCGCAACTGGCGGCGGGCCGCGACCTGGCGACGGTCGAGCGCGGCGACGCGCCGCCTGAAGTGCGCCTGGGCCGCGCGCTCTACCTGGCGCGGTCCGGACAGGAAAAGGACGCCGAGGATTTGCTGGACTACCTGGCCACCCACGGCGAAAACGAGGTCCGTCACCTCGCGACTTTCAACCTCGGCAACCTGCGTCTGCGCCAGGCCCTGGCCAAGCTGGAGGCCGGCGCGCCGGATCAGGCCACGCCCCTGGTGGACATGGCCAAGTCGTCCTACCGCGAGGCCCTGGTCCTGAATCCCGACTACTGGGATGCCAAATACAATCTAGAGCTGGCCATGCGCCTGCTGCCGGAGATTGACCGGGTCTCCAACGGCGAGGACGAACTGCCGCCGGAAGCGCAGAAGAAGATATGGGCCGGGGTTCCGGGCTTTCCCAGGGGCCTGCCGTGAACCTGCCGCAGCGTTTACGCGACCCGGATTTCAGCGCGTTGGCCCTGGCTTTTCTGTTTTGCCTGCTGGCCTGTCTGCCGCTTTCGCGTGAATCCGTGCGCCCGGTGTTTACCTACATCGCCGTGGTCGATATCACCCGCAGCATGAACGTGGAAGACATGCGCCTCAACGGCCGGCCGGCCAGTCGGCTGGAATTCTTCAAGGCGGCTTTGCGACGGGCCCTGGCGGAATTGCCCTGCGGCTCGCGGCTCGGCCTGGGGGTGTTCACCGAGCGCCGCGCCAGCCTGCTTTTTGAGCCCATCGAGGTGTGTTCCGGTTTCGAGCCCATCGCCGCTGCCATCGAGCAACTCGACTGGCGCATGGCCTGGGCCGCCGACAGCCGGGTTGCCGCCGGGCTGCATGACGCCCTGGAACATGCGGCGGGACAGACGCTGCTGTTCTTCACCGATGGACAGGAGGCGCCTCCCGTCAATCCGCGCTACCGCACCACCTACGACGACCTCCAGCACGCCGCCAGCGGCATGATCCTCGGCCTGGGCGGGCTGGCTCTGTCGCCCATACCCAAGTTCGACGAGGGGGGGCGGCGCCAGGGGGTGTACAGCATGGACGAGGTGCCGCAACGGTCGACCTTCGGCCTGTCGGAAATGGCGCCCGAACAGATCGAGGGTTACCACGCGCGCAATGCGCCATTCGGCAATGCCCCGACGAGCGGCAGCGAGCACTTGTCTTCCCTCAAGGAAGACTATTTGAAGGGACTCGCAGCGGCTAGCGGATTGGACTACCTGCGCCTGGAGCACGTGCAGGACCTGGGGCAGGCCCTGGCCGACCCGCGCTGGTCCAGGTCCCAGGCGGTGCAGACGGACTTGCGCTGGATACCGGCCCTGCTTGCCCTGATCGCGCTGGCGGTCGTGTACCTCGTCATACCCCTGGCGGGCGGTGGGCCGGTTCTTCACCGGTTCCATGTCCTGATCCGCCGTTTTCAACCCAAGGAGAACCCATGAGACTGTTGCTACTGACTGCAAGCCTGCTGCTTTCGCCCCTCGTTTTGGCCCACGGCCCCACGCCGCAGAAAGTGGTGGAGTCTGTGGAGATCAACGCGCCGGTGGACAAGGTCTGGGAGGCCATCAAGGATTTCGGCGGCATTGCGCACTGGAATCCGGCCCTTGCCAAGAGCGAGGGCACCGGGGTCAATCAGCCCGGCGAGAAGCGCACCCTAAGCTTTCCCAATGGCGAACAACTGGTGGAGGAACTGGATGCCTACGATGCCGCCGCCCATGAATACAGCTACCGTCTAAGCAAGGAGAACGTCAAGGCGATTCCCGCCAGTTCCTATTCCGCGGTGCTCAAGCTGACCTCCGCGGGCGCCGGCAGCAAGCTCGAATGGAAAAGCCGCCTTTACCGGGGCGATACCGGCAACATGCCGCCGGACGAACTCAACGATGAAGCGGCGGTCAAGGCCATGCAGGGCTTTTTCCGCAGCGGCCTCGACCGGTTGAAGAAGCAACTTGAGCAGCCCGGTTGAGCGGCCTGTACGGGCTTGAGTCGCAACGGGCCCACGCGGGCCCGCTGTGACGGTGCTTCAGCCAGCCGCTCATTCCTTGCCGATCTGGTAGTACTCCTTCTGCTTGTCCTCGATGATCTTGCCCGTTGCGGCGTCCACCTCCAGCTTCACTTCGCCCTTGTCGGTCTTGATGTCGAACTCGTAGGAGGCGTCGCCGTTGGACTCGATTTCGAACTCGGTCTCCACCACCTCGCCTGGATGGGCTTTCAGGGCGATTTCCTTCGCCTGTTCCAGGCTGATCTTGGCCTTGGTCTTGAACCGCGGGTCGTCGCCATTCTCGACTTCCTGCTCTTCCTCGGTGATCTTGCCCTTGTTGGCGTCGCACTCCAGTTCCCAGGTCTTGCCGGCCTGGTCGAGGATCTCGAACTCGTAGGTGGGCACGCCCTTCTCATCCTTGTACTCCAGCTTGATGACCTCGCCCGCGTGCTTTGCGAGGGCCGCCGTCAGGCAGGTCTCCATGCCGGCCTTGTTCTTCGGTATTTCCGAGCCAGCCATGGCTGGACTGCACAGGGTTGCGGCAATGGCGACGTATAAAAAGTGTGATGCGGCTTTCATGGATTGGTCTCCGGTTGGTGGGGCATGGAACCCAGTGAAGGGGGGCATGTCCTGTGTCGAGCCCGTGAATATCCCAGATTCCTGTAAACGCTGCGATGGGGGTTTTTCCCGTTCGGTCACCTTCACCGGGCTTGATTCCAACGGTTCGAACTGGGTAAGTTGGTCAAAGGTTCGGAAGCTTGCCGATCCATAATTCGAGAACCGATTCATGTGCACCAACTTCATTCCGGCATCGCGGCCCGATTGCGAAACCGATCTCGGCTGGCCCGTGCCGACCTTCGATTACCCGACGGAAGCCTATGTGGGTTACCGCGCGCCCATCCGCATCGCGGCGTCTGATGCCGGTGATGACGAATGGCGGGAGGCTCAGTTCGGCTTGCTGCCGTTTTGGGCCAAGGACACGAAGATAGCGCGCCACACCTATAACGCCCGCAGCGAGACCGTCGCCAGCAAGCCCAGCTACCGGGAGCCCTGGAAGCGGGGGCGCTATGCCCTGGTGCCCATGCGAGGCTTTTTCGAACCTGATTACGCAACCGGAAAGGCGCTGCGCTGGCGCATCGAGCGGGCAGACCAGCGGGCATTCACCGTCGCCGCCATCTGGGACCGCTGGCATGACCCGCAAGGTGAGCCAGTGACCAGCTTTTCCCTGCTCACCATCAACGCCGACGGTCACCCGGTGATGGGCCGATTTCACGCACCGGGCGATGAAAAGCGCTCCCTTGTGGTAGTGCCGCCGGAGCACCGGGAGGCCTGGCTGAGGGCGGGGCCTTCCGAAGCACAGTACTTTCTGGTGCTCCTACCGGTTTCCGAATTCAGCGCGCGGCCCGATCCTCGGCCCGCCAAACCCGGGCGCGAGCGTAAGGCGGCAGGGCAAAACCACGATCTGTTTGGCTGATGCCGTGTCAGGCGCGCCGGCGCGTCGGTGCGGCCCACCGCCTTGCAACAGGCCTCAGCCTGTCATGGGGAGCACGGGAGAGCGTCAAAAAATTTTCCACTTTCCCGGCGCCAACTTCGGGTGGGAACAGGGCCTGATTTTAACTGATTGACAGCCAAGGACATGTGTTGAGTTTTTGGGGCTGGCACGTAGTTTGATTCCAAGCAGACAAGGCGGCGTCCGTACCGCGCCACGCACTCAATCAAAACAAGAGGATTCCTGTCATGCACCCGTCGATTCATTCCAAGATCCGCGAATTCCGTGGCTATGCTCACGAAACCGCGGGCGTGCTCAGCGCATTTTTCAGTTCGCCGGGTGCCGCGCGAGCTTGTGCGGTTGAAATTCGCAAGCTGACCGGCGCGTTGCTTGAGGTGTGTGGCACCCAGCTGCGCTTGTGGCGTTGAACCCGCCGTGTGCGGTCATCGCTGAGGGCCTTGCCGGCGACTGCCCACGGCGAGGCGTTCAACGTGGTAAGACTTTGCATACTCACCGGCTTTCGCTCGCGAACTGCCGGTGATAATTGGCCATTTTGCGACTTTCCAGGGCTGCATTCTCGAAGTCCCTGATCATCGCCTCGGCGCGGGCCTTGAGGTCCAGAATCTGCTTTCCATATTTGTGCGGGTTGGCCTGATATTTGGACAGCATGCGCCGCTCCTCCGCAGCATCGGCGTCCATGGTCTTGGCCACGTCTTCATAGTGGTCCGCCAGCAGTAAATGTGCCTTGCGGGTATCCGCATTCTGGACATCCAGCGCCCAGTCGTGAGGTTTTATTTCCTTGCTGGTGGCGCATGCGCCGATCAGTGCGGCAAGGGTCAGGGCTGTAAACGCTTTGATGGCTTTCATGATGATTCTCCTTGGTTGTCTTGGGGCATCGCCGCGTCGTTCGGCGGTGCCTTGGTTGATGCCGTGCATCCGGCTTCCTTCGTTGGACCATGACTTTTCGATTTTGATCCGAAACTATTGACCAGGCCCCAAAATACCCGCCTGGTATTTCGGGCCGACGCCAAGGTCGGTACGCGCCCGACCTTGGCTGACGCGGCCTGTGGTCGCGCCGGGGCATCCGTGCCCCGCATTAACCCGGCCGGTTTAAGGGCCGGGTTAATATCGGCTGACTGGGAAAGCGCATGCCCAGGCTCTATGATGGCGCCTTGCCCGCGCCTCCTCGCCCATGAACATTCCACTGCTGGTCCTTGCCCTTGTCTTCCTGCTGATCGCGGTGCGCCGCATCGGTCGCCTGCGCCTGCCTATCTGGCAGATCATGGGAGCCGGCGCCCTGGTTGTACTGGCGGCGGGCGCCATCGCGCCAGAAGAGGCGTTGCGCGCCATTGACCCGGAGGTCATGCTGTTCCTGTTCGGCATGTTCGTGGTGGGGCATGCCCTGGTCGCCAGCGGGTATCTCTACTCCCTGGCGTACCGCGGCGTGCGCGGTATCCGCTCGGGCCGCGGGTTGTTGCTCGCTGTTCTTTTCGGGGCGGCGCTGGCTTCGGCTCTGCTGATGAACGACACCCTGGCGATCGTGGGTACGCCGCTGGTGCTGCGTCTCGCAAGGGAGCATGAACTGGACGAAACCTTGCTGCTGTTGGCCCTGGCTTTCGGCGTGACCCTGGGCAGCGTGCTCAGCCCCATCGGCAGTCCGCAGAATCTGCTCATCGCCACCGGCAGTGATCTCCCTTCGCCGTTCCTGACGTTCCTGGCCTATCTGGGCCCGCCGACGCTGGTGAATCTCGCGCTGGCCTATGGCTGGCTGCGCTGGCGATTCCGTCGTGGCATCCATGCGGGGCAGTTGGTGCACGCGCCAGTGAGCCTGCTCGATCCCCATCTGGCGCGACTGGCCCTGATTTCGTTGCTGCTGGTGTTACTGTTGGTAGTGGCCAAGATTGCCTTGGTGCTGGTGGGGCAGGCGGCGGATTTCAGTCTCAGTGTGATCGCGCTCGTCGCTGCGGCGCCGGTGCTGCTGCTCGCGCGACGGCGCTGGCAGTTGTTGCGTCAGTTGGACTGGCCGACCCTGATTTTCTTCGCCTCCATGTTCGTGCTCATGGCCAGCGTCTGGAAAACCGGGATTTTTCAGCATCTGATCCTAGGCGCAGCTGTCGATCTGACTCAGGTGCCGGCGATCCTGGCTGTGAGCGCCGGGCTGAGCCAACTTGTGTCCAACGTCCCGCTGGTGGCGCTGTATCTTCCTGTGTTGCAGTCGGGCGGCGCGGACACGGTGGCTTTGATGGCGCTGGCCGCGGGCAGCACCCTGGCGGGGAATTTCCTGATTCTGGGGGCGGCCAGCAATGTGATCATCATCCAGCATGCAGAGCGGCATCACGCCAGTCTGAATTTCGGGACCTTTGCCGCCGCTGGCATTCCCCTGAGCTTGGTGAATCTGGCGGTTTACGGGGGCTGGCTGGGTTGGATGGGAGAGTAGGGGGTTGTCGTCCCTCGCCGTGCTGGCTCGGGGCCGCTGAATCAATGCCGCGTGCTGGGCTTGACTGCGGTCGAATGGGCGAACAGGGCATGCACGTCCACTGTGTCAAGCGTATAGCGGCGGTTGCAGAACTCGCAGGTCGCCTCGACCTGGCCTTGCTCCTCCAGCAGCTTTTCCGCCTCCTCCAGCCCCAGTCCAAGCAGCACCTGTTCGATACGTTCGCGCGAGCAACTGCAGCGGAAGGAGACCGGCTCGGGTTCGAACATCCGCACCTTCTCCTCGTTGAATAGCCGGAACAGGAGTTCCTCATCGGGCAAGTGCAGCAGTTCCCGCTCGGTGAGGGTATCCGCCAGCAGGGTCACCCGCTCCCAGTCATCGCGGGTGCCGTGATGGGTCGGCATTTCCTGGATGAACAGTCCGGCGGCGCGCTCACCATCGGCGGCCAGCCACAGGCGCGTGGGCAATTGCTCGGAGATGGCGAAATAGTTCTGTATGGCTCCGGCCAGGTTGCTGCCTTCGAGGGCGACGATGCCCTGGTAAGGCTCCGAGCCCTGGTTCTGGATGGTCATGACCAGGCGGCCCTGGCCGAACACCGCCGGTAAAGTTCCAGCGGGAACGGGCTCGTGCCACTGCGCCAGGCCACGGATGGTGCGGGTGTGGGTCGCGTGGGCGACCAGGGTGTGCAGCGGGCCTTCGCTCTGCGCCTGCAGGATCAGGGAACCCTGGAACTTGATGGTCCCCGAAAGCAGAAGCACCGCCGCTAGCGCCTGCCCCAGATGGGTGCTTACCGACGCGGGGTAGGCGTGCCGGGCGAGCACGTTGTGCCAGCTGGCGTCAAGGTGCACCAGTTCACCGCGCACGCCGATGTCCTCGAAGATGAAGCGTCGAAAGCTGTCCTGATCGATCATGTTCACTCGCTACCGATACATGGTGATACGCTAATGCCCAGAGACCGCGATCAGCCGCTGCCTGGTCTTGGGGACGTGGGTGTTCCAGCCATTATACGAGTGAGTTTTCCTGATAGGAGAAATCTCTGTGACGATGCTGCAACTTCGCTGGGTTGACAATCGGACGTGCCGGGCGAGGCCGGCGTGCTGAGGGGGCTGCCCGCCAATGTCTGGCTGATCGGTCTGGTTAGCCTGTGCAACGATGCCGCCAGCGACCTGCTCTACCCGCTGATGCCCCTTTACCTGTCCTCGGTGCTGATGGCGGGGCCGCGAGCCCTGGGCTTGATCGAGGGTATCGCCGAGGCCACGGCGAGCCTGCTGAAATTGTTCTCCGGCGTCATGATGGACCGCACCCGCTCCGCCAAGCCCTGGATCGTGGTCGGCTATGCCCTGGCGGGTTTGGGCCGGCCATTGATCGCAGTGGCGGGAAGCTGGCTGTGGGTACTGGTGATCCGTTTCGTCGACCGCATCGGCAAGGGCCTGCGCACCTCGCCGCGGGATGCCCTGCTTGCCAACAGCGTACCCGCCGGGCGCCGGGGTGTGGCCTTTGGACTGCACCGCGCCATGGATAACGCCGGAGCCGTGATAGGCCCTGTCGCAGCGGCGCTGCTGCTGGCTCAGGACGTTCCACTGCGCGACATCTTTCTCTGGTCGCTGGCTCCAGGGCTGTTGACCCTGGTGCTGGCACTGGCGATCCGCGAGCCTCCAGGCACGCGGCCCGCAAAGCCGCCCGAATTCAGCTGGAGCCTGGAAGGCCTGCCGCCCGCGTTCAAGCGCTATCTGTGCGCCGTGGCCTTGTTCACCCTGGGCAACTCCTCCAATATGTTCCTGCTGCTGCGGGCCTCCGAATTGGGGGTGGCGCAGGCGCAAATTCCGCTCTTGTGGGCGCTCGTCTCGCTGACGGCGGCGCTGCTGTCGACCCATCTGTCCGGCTGGTCCGACCGCCTCGGGCGGGTCCGCTTCATGCTTATCGGCTGGTCCGCTTATGCCGCCTTATATCTGGGCTTGGGGCTTTTGGCGTCGGACGGTATTGCGCTGCTCACGCTGTTCGCGTCGTACGGCGTGGTGCTGGCGGCCACCGAGGGCGTGGAAAGGGCACTGGTGGCCGATCTTGCGCCCGCCGCGTTGCGCGGCACCGCCTTCGGCTGGTTCAATCTGGTGCTGGGTCTTCTGCTTCTGCCTGCTTCGCTGCTGTTCGGCACGCTTTATCAAGCCGTGGGCGCACTGCCCGCCTTCGCGTTTTCCGCCGGCTGCGCCCTTGCGGCCACCCTGTTGCTGCGCTTTTGGGTTTTTCCCGGAGGCAGGGTGCCGGTGACCGCCGGGGAAGGCTGAGGTGTCCGGGCCATGAGGTGGTTGTGGTTGCTGCCGGCCTGTCTGTCCCTGGTCGCGCTTGCCAGCGGGGCGGCGCGCCAGCAGGGAGCGGGCTGGCCGGTGGCGTCAGAGGTTCTGTTGAATGAGGCGACGGGTACTTTGAAACGGCTGAAGGGCGCCGGCTTGTCGGATTTCCTGGCCCAGGACGCAGCCTTTCAGGCTATGCTCAAGGCCGGCGATTGGGGGCCCGCATCCCTCTATTTCATGGCGGCCCTGGGGCCGCGAACGTGCCTTAAGGATCCCCGGCAGGAATTGGTCGTACAATCGGTGGCGGGCGATGAACTGGGTTTCAGGCACGCGCGCCTGGGGCAGCAATACCGCGGATTGCCGGTTTGGGGCAGCAGCCTGAACGTACATTGGAATGCGCAGCATGCCGTGTACCTGGTGGAAGGCGACTACATTCCCACGCCCACTGCACTGAATGCGCGGCCCAGGCTGGATGAGCCGGCTGCCCTCAAGCAGGCCGGACGTATCCTCGGCCAGTCGTGCGCGGGCTGCCGTCCGGAACTGGGCATTTGGCGTGGAACCAGCGCCGGCCCGAAGCTGGCCTACCGACTGCGCGTGGTGCAGGGCATCGACAAGGCCATTACCCTCGTCATGGACGCGGGCAACGGTGATGTCCTGGAACAACTTTCGGCGCCCCGCTGAAGGCGCCATAACCTGGAGTACGGTCATGCGATGCGGCTTTGTTTACCTTGCGGCTTGCGTCGGTGACGGCTTCGATCGCCGGGCGGGAAGCGGCAAGGGATTTCGAGCCGCCTTCCTGGCGGCCATTCTGCTGGCAACGGGACTGGCGGCCGTGGCGGCGCCCGAGGAAATCCGCGTGATCCCTTTGACTGCTGGAGAGGCCGCGCCGGTCGCCACGAATGTTGCACCTTTGGCGCCCGAGAACGCTGCCAGTGGGGTGGTGGCGGAGCACTTGCAGCAGACGCTCAATACATTGCGAGCCCGACGGCTGGCGCCGGTGCCACCGGGTTCCGCCGCGTCAACGGCGGGCACGCTGCGAGTCCTGCTCGGCGCCGCCACAGCGCCCGCCACGCGGCCGGCGCCGGTTGCCTCGCAAGGGCCTGGCCGCCGACTGGAGGTGCACATGCGCGGCATCGGCACACCGCGGCTGATCCAGGGTGCATTGCAGCCGGATGGCCGGCGGCTGCCGCTGCAGGCGGCGATCAGTGCCCTGCGAGCCGCTTCGTCCCAGGATGACGCCGCCACGGCCCGCCGGTTTCTTGCGGCGTTCCGCGACTACCTGCGACTCGACGACCCCGACCAGGAACTGGAGTTCGCCCGCGAAATCTCCGACGAATTGGGTTACCGGCACCTGCGCTTCCGGCAGAAGTACCGAAATCTGCCGGTCTGGCCCGCGGGACTGACGGTTCACATGGAGGGCGACGGCCAGATCGCCTCGGTGTCCGGCGCGTTCGTTCCGACGCCGCGTACCCTCGACCCTAAGCCCAGGTTGGCCCCGGAGCGGGCCAAGGCGATCACGCGTGGGCTTTGGCCTGATGGGTTCGGCCGCCTGGACGGGCCTGACCTGATTGTCTACGGGGCGGTGGATGGGGTGCCGCGCCTGGCCTGGAAGCTCAAGCTGGTGCGCTCGCTGCGGGAGCGCTGGACGGTAGTGGTGGACGCTCAGGACGGCACCGTCCTGAGCCGCTTCAACGAGGTCGAGGAGGTGGCCGCGGCAGGTTCCGGCGTGGACCTGTTCGGTGCGTCCAGGGCCTTGAACCTGTGGCTGGAGGGTGGAACCTATTACCTGACCGACACCAGCAAGGCCATGTTCGATGCCGCCCGCTCCAATCCACCCCAGGCTCGCACCACCCGCGGCGCCATCATCGTGCAGGACGCCCGCAACCAGCCGCCCACGTCCAACCCGCAGACCCTGCCCAGCACCGTCGTGGTGTCCAGCGGCAATGCCAACCGCGTCTGGCTGGCTGACGGGGTCAGCGCGGCGTCCGGCTTCTCGCAGACCTACGACTACTATCAGACCCGGCACGGACGCAACTCCATCGACGGCGCCGGGGGCAACATTCTGGGGGTAGTGCGCCTGGGCCGCGGATTCGACAACGCCTTCTGGGCCTCTGATCTGGGCACCATGTTCTTCGGCGACGCTCAGCCTTTCGCTGGCGCCCTGGACGTGGTTGCCCACGAACTCACCCACGGCGTCACCTCGTATACGGCGAACCTGGTTTATCAGGGGCAGTCGGGGGCGCTGAACGAGGCGTTTTCCGATATCTTCGGGGAAATGGTGGAGTATTACGCTGAGGGCAGCAATGACTGGCTGATGGGCTCGCGCCTGAGTGAACCCGTGCGCAACATGAAGGACCCGTCGGCGCTGCTGCTGTCGTCCGGAGTGCCATACCCCTCGAAAATGAGCGATTACATCAGGACCACCCAGGACAACGGCGGCGTTCACATCAACTCGGGCATCATCAACCGGGCCTACTACCTGCTGGCCGAAGGCCTGGATCAGGCCATCGGCCGGGCCGACGCCGAGCGCATCTTCTACCGCGCCCTGGCGTTTCATCTCACGCAGAATGCCCAGTTCGCCGATGCGCGCCTGGCCTGCATCCAATCCGCGGAGGAACTGTTCGGCGCGGGATCGGTGCAGGCGCAGCGGGTGGCCGAGGCGTTCGATGTGGTGGAAATTCCCAACCCCACGACGCCCTCCGGTGATTCCGGCACCGCGCCGACGGTGAGTGGCAACGATGCCGTGCTGTTCGTCTACTTCGACAGCTCGCGCGGCGGTTACATGTTGGGCCGGCGTGAGCTGGCCCAGGGCGACGATGCCTCCGGAACCGTCATGAGTCCCGGCTCGGTGCAACCGGCGCGGCCTTCGGTATCGGCCAATGGCAAGCTGGGGATCTACGTGGACGGTCTGCAGGATGCCTGCCTGATCGACACCAAGGTGCCCATCAACGGCGAGGAGTGCCTGGGTCTGTTCAATGTGCATTCCGTGGCGATGGCGCCTGACGGTGAGAATTTCGCTTTCGTCATGCTGAATCCGGATGGCAGTCCCAGCAACGAGATCCTGACCATCGACACGCGCAAGAATACCCGCGTCAGCTACAAGCTGGTGGCGCCCGGTACGGAAGGGGTGAACATCAGTTCCGTGGTGCAGGCGGACGTCATGGCCTTCACCAGCAACGACCGGTTCCTGATCTACGATGCGCTCAACGCCATCGCACAGGACGACGGCACGGAAGTGCGGGCCTGGAGCGTGTACGCCATCGACCTGGCCACGGGCCAGACTCTCATCCTGGTTCCCCCGGTGCTCGGCCGGGATATTGGCAACCCGGCGGTCGGCAGTCTCAACGATGATCTGCTCACCTTCGAAGCCCGGGATGCGGAGACCGGCACGACCACGGTGCTGGCCACCCGGCTGAGTACTGGAGAAACCGGCACCATCGCCGAAACCATTGGAACCGCCAGCCCCGTTTTCAGTGGCGACGACAGCGCCATCGTGTATTCGGCAGGGGCGAGCGCCGATGGGCTGCGTTCCTTGTATCGCCAGGCGCTGGGCAGCAACCGCGTCACGCCGGCGGGGGCCGCCGAGCTGTGGCTCGCCAATGCGGATTTCGGCGCGGTGTACCGACGCTCCGCGCGCTTCAAGTTGACGGTCAAGACCTCGGGGGGCGGGGCGGGTCGTGTGCTCAGCCAGCCCAGCGGCATCGATTGCGGAAACAGTTGCGTGGGGCTGTATCCCAAGGGAGCGCGGCTCAGGCTGACCGCCAGCCCGGATCTGGGGTCGAAGTTTGCCGGGTGGCGGGGTGCCTGTAGGGGAAATCGGGCCTGCACGCTGAAGATGGGTCAGGCGCGCACGGTTCGCGCGGTGTTCCAGATCCAGAAATTCCGCGAACTGGTGGTGAGCAAGACCGGCACCGGAACCGGCACCGTGTCTTCCAACCCGACCGGCATTGACTGCGGCGCGCAGTGCAATGCGCGCTTCCTCCTCGGGAGCACGGTCAGACTCAGCGCGGTGCCGGAGCCCGGCTCCCGCTTCCTCGGCTGGCGCGGCGCCTGCAGCGGCAAGGGCGTGTGCCGGGTGAAGCTGTCGAAGGCCCGCAAGGTGTCCGCCCGCTTCGAACCGGCCGGTTGACGCAAGGACCCGGCAACGTGGGCAGGGCGCACGCTTGGCCGCATCTGGTGGATACTGCATTCACTCCCGGTGCCCTATTGCCGGGCGGTCGACGCAAAGGCACTGTTTTCTTCCGGCTTTAGCCCGGACAGCTCCCAAATTTACCCGTTCCGAATGGCTCAAACGGCTGGCCTGGGCGGCGGCGCGGGGTGGCGCTTCGTTGTGACGACCGCCCATTTATGGTGTAATGCCCGACCGGTTTATCATTGTTTTCCGGAGCTTAAATCGTGGCCGGAAGTGGCCCGCCCATCGGTAGCCGCTGCCTGGTTCCGGTGAGGGCGTTACAATCTGGCGGCGATTTACCAGGCCTACTGCGTCATCGACCACGCTGGTTCGGGAGTGGCCGTTGGGTCGTGGTCAGGCCGCAGAAGCCGGATTTTCCGGCACAGGGAGACGCAGGCGCGGCCCGCAGGCCGCGAAGTTCGTGAGCGGGGCGATCTGCGCAAGGCACACGCCCGAGATGCCGGGAGGGTGTTTCGGACCGGATTAATAATTTGTCTGAGCAACAGGCTGGATTATGCAATTTACTATAAAGAAAGGCTTAGACCTGCCCATCACGGGGGAACCCGAGCAGGTAGTGCACAGTGACGCGGGAGTCGCCAAGTCCGTGGCCCTCATCGGGATGGACTACGTGGGTCTCAAGCCCAGCATGAGCGTGGCCGAAGGTGACCGCGTGAAGTTGGGCGACGTGCTGTTCGCCGACAAGCAGCACCCCAGTGTGGTCTTCACCTCCCCCGGTTGCGGTGTGGTCAAACAGATCAACCGCGGCCACAAGCGCGTGTTGCAGTCTGTGGTCATCGAACTGGACGGCAGCGATGAGGTGAGCTTCAAGTCCTATGCCGAGGGCGAACTGGCCAGCTTGAGCGCCGAGCAGGTCAAGGAGAACCTCCTGGCATCCGGGCTTTGGACCACCCTGCGCACCCGGCCTTACAGCAAGGTGCCCAATCCCGAAACGTCGCCGCGCTCCATCTTCGTCACCGCCATCGACACCAACCCGCTGGCCGCCAATCCGGAGAAGGTCATCGAGCAGCGCGCCCAGGATTTCAGCAACGGCCTGACCGTCCTGGGACGGCTGACCGAGGGCAAGGTCTATGTCTGCAAGTCGCCTGCATTCAGCCTGAATCTGAGTGATGCCAAGCTCCAGGCCGCCGATTTCGATGGGCCGCACCCCGCGGGCCTGCCGGGCACCCACATCCACATGATCGATCCGGTCGGCGCCGCCCGCACCGTGTGGCATCTGGATTACCAGTCGGTGATCGCCATCGGCGCCCTGTTTACCAGCGGCCGCCTGAGCGTGGAGCGCGTCGTCTCCCTGGCCGGACCCCTGGTGGAAAAGCCGCGCCTGGTGCGCACCCGCGTCGGCGCCAACTTGTGTGATCTGGTGGAAGGTCAACTGGTATCCGGCAAGGAAGCCCGGGTGATTTCCGGCTCCGTGCTCAACGGTCGCAAGGCGGAGGGTTGGGCGGCTTACCTGGGTTGCTATCACAACCAGGTTTCGGTGCTGGAAGAAGGCCGCGAGCGCGATTTCTTCGGTTGGATCGTGCCGAGCCGCGAGAAGTTCTCTTTCCTCAACGTGCTGCTGTCCAGCCTGCCCAAGGAGCGGGGCCGCAAGTTCCCCATGCACACCAACAAGTACGGCAGCCCGCGCGCCATCGTGCCGGTGGGGGCCTATGAAGACGTGATGCCCTTGGACATCCTGCCCACGCAGCTGCTCAAGTCCCTGGTCATCGGCGATACCGACCAGGCCCAGTCCTTGGGGGCGCTGGAGTTGGACGAGGAAGATCTGGCCTTGTGCACCTTCGTCGATCCGGGCAAGCACGATTTCGGCATCGCGCTTCGGCAGAATCTTACCCAAATCGAGAAGGAAGGCTAATGTCCAAAACCAGAGAATTCCTTGACAAGATTCACCCGCTCTTCGAGAAGGGCGGGCGTTTCGAGAGGCTGTATCCGGTCTATGAAATGGTCGATACGTTCCTCTACGCGCCGCCGGATGTCACCGCCGGCAATACCCATGTGCGTGATGCGGTGGACCTGAAGCGGGTCATGACCTATGTCTGGATCGCCGCGCTGCCGTGCATGTTGATGGCCCTGTTCAACACCGGCTACCAGGCCAATCACGCCATGGAAGCCATGGGGCTGACCGAGGCTCCGGGCTGGCGCGGCGCCATCATGAGCGTGTTCGGCTTCAATCCGGCCAACCCCATTTCGGATTTCATCCACGGCGCGCTCTACTTTTTCCCAGTTTACATCGTTACCCTGGTGGCGGGCGGCATCTGGGAAGTCCTGTTCGCCACGGTGCGCAAGCATGACGTCAACGAAGGCTTCTTCGTCTCGTCCATCCTGTTCGCCCTGACCATGCCGCCCAACGTGCCCTTGTGGCAGGTGGCCCTGGGCATTTCCTTCGGCGTGGTGATCGGCAAGGAAGTGTTCGGCGGGACCGGCAAGAACTTCATGAACCCCGCTTTGACCGGCCGTGCCTTCCTGTATTTCGCCTATCCGGCCAGCATGTCCGGCGATTCCGTGTGGACCGCGGTGGACGGCTTCAGCGGAGCCACCTCCCTGGGGCTCGCGGCCCTGGGCGGCGTCGACGCCATCAACAATGCCGGCATCGGCTGGTTCAGCACCTTCTTCGGCATCGAGCAGGGCTCCATGGGTGAAACCTCGACCCTGGCATGCCTCTTGGGCGCCGCCTTCCTGGTGTACACCCGCATCGCTTCCTGGCGCATCATCGCCGGCGTGTTCCTAGGGATGGTGGTCACCTCCACCCTGTTCAACATTATCGGCAGCAAGGACAACCTGATGTTCGCCATGCCCTGGTACTGGCACCTGACCCTGGGCGGCTTTGCCTTCGGCATGACCTACATGGCCACCGATCCGGTCAGCGCGGCGCAGACGCAGACCGGGCGCTGGATCTTCGGCTTCCTCATCGGCTTAATGACGGTGCTGATCCGCGTGGTCAACCCGGCGTTCCCCGAGGGCATCATGCTGGCGATCCTGTTCAGCAACATCTTCGCACCTTTGATCGACTACTTCGTGGTGCAGGCCAACATCAAGAGAAGGGTGAAACGACATGCCTAACAGCAATAGCAGCGGACAGGCACTGTCCGACAAATTCGCCGGCTTGATGGAGAAGGCGAATGCCTATGCGCAGCGCGTCCTGGCGCTGCCCAACGACAGCTTCGAGAAGACCCTGGCCGTAGCCTTCGCCCTGTGTCTGGTGGGCGCGGTGCTGGTGTCCGGTTCCGCGGTCATTCTCAAACCATTGCAGGTGAGCAACAAGGCGGCGGACGAGAAGACCAACATCCTCGAAGTGGTCGGCATGCTGGACGAGAAGACCAATGTGGAAGAGGCCTTCAAGAAATTCGAAGCCAAGATCGTCGACCTGGAGACCGGCGAGTACGCCACCGGCTTCGATCCGGCCACTTTCGACCAGCGCAAGGCGGCCAAGGATCCGGCCCTGGGCGTGGAAATCCCTTCCGACAAGGATCTCGCCAAGATCGGCCGCAAGTCCAAGTATGCCAAGGTCTATCTGGTGAAAGAGGACGGCAAGGTCAAGGCGGTCATCCTGCCGGTGAATGGTTACGGCCTGTGGTCCACCATGTACGGCTTCATGGCCCTGGAAGGCGACGGGCAGACCGTGATCGGTCTGAACCTGTTCGACCAGGCGGAAACCCCCGGCCTGGGCGGTGAGGTGGTGAACCCCAAGTGGAAGGCGATTTGGAAGGGCAAGAAGGTCTACAAGGAAGCCAGCGAGGCGGGCCAGGAATTCTCCAAGAAGCACCACACCGAGGTGGGTGAGCCGGTCCTGACCTTGGTTAAAGGTTCCGTGGATCCTTCCAAGCCCGGTGCGCAGCATCAGGTGGACGGCCTGGCCGGCGCCACCCTGACCAGCAACGGCGTGAACAATCTGGTGAAGTACTGGCTGGGTAGCGAGGGATTCGCGCCCTATCTGGCAAAACTCAGGTCGCAGAGAGGTTAACACCATGCAAGCGGAAACCAAGAAAGTCCTGCTCGACCCCCTGGTCGACAATAATCCGATCACCTTGCAGGTGCTGGGCATTTGCTCAGCACTGGCGGTGACCTCCCAGTTGTCCACGGCGCTGATCATGAGCCTGGCTTTGACGGCGGTGACGGCCTGCTCCAGCGCGGGCATCGCCTTCATCCGCAACCATGTGCCGAGCAGCATCCGCATCATCGCGCAGATGGTCATCATCGCCTCGCTGGTGATTGTGGTGGACCAGGTGCTCAAGGCTTTCGCCTATGACATCAGTAAGAAGCTGTCGGTGTTCGTGGGCCTGATCATCACCAACTGCATCGTGATGGGCCGCGCCGAAGCTTACGCCATGAAGAACCCGCCCCTGGAGAGCTTCTGGGACGGTGTCGGCAACGGACTGGGCTACAGCCTGGTGCTGATCACGGTGGCCATCGTGCGTGAGCTGTTCGGTTCCGGCAAGCTGCTGGGGATCGACATCATGCCCCTGGTCAAGGATGGCGGCTGGTATGTGCCAAACGGCCTGCTGCTTCTGCCGCCCAGCGCGTTCTTCCTGATCGGCCTGTTGATCTGGGCGGTGCGCGCCTGGAAGCCGGTGCAGATCGAGAAGGCCGACTTCACCATCAGCCACGCAGCCCACGGGGAGGCACACTAATGGAAGGTTTGATCAGTCTTGCCGTCAAGTCCATCTTCATCGAAAACTTGGCGCTCTCCTTCTTCCTGGGGATGTGCACTTTCATCGCCGTGTCCAAGAAGATAGGCACGGCCTTGGGGCTGGGCATCGCCGTAATGATCGTGCAGACCCTGACGGTCCCGGCCAACAACCTGATCTACAGCTATCTGCTGAAGGAAGGCGCGCTGTCCTGGGCCGGTCTCAACGACACCGACCTGAGCTTCCTGGGTCTGATGAGCTGCATCGGCGTGATCGCCGCCATGGTGCAGATCCTCGAGATGACCCTGGATAAGTTCTTCCCCGCCCTGTACAACGCGCTGGGCATCTTCCTGCCCCTGATCACGGTGAACTGCGCCATCCTGGCCGGTTCGCTGTTCATGATCGAGCGCGACTACAACTTCAACGAGAGCGTGGTCTACGGCGTTTCCTCCGGCTTCGGCTGGGCGCTGGCGATCACCGCCATGGCGGGCGTCCGTGAGAAGCTGAAGTACAGCGATGTGCCGCCGGGCCTGCGGGGCCTGGGCATCACCTTCATCACTGCCGGACTGATGGCCCTGGGCTTCATGTCCTTCTCCGGCATTCAACTCTAAGGATCGCTCGCGATGTTGGAAATTATTCTGGGAGTCACATTTTTCACGGCCATCGTGATTGCCCTGGTGTTCGTGATCCTGGGCGCCAAGTCCAAGCTGGTAGCCGAGGGTAATGTCGAGATCGAGATCAACCACGAAAAGAAGATCCAGGTGCCCATCGGCTCAAAGCTGCTGACGGCGCTGGCGGAGAACAACCTGTTCGTGTCCTCCGCCTGCGGCGGCGGCGGCACCTGCGCCCAGTGCCGGGTGAAGGTGACCGAAGGTGGCGGCGACATCCTGCCCACCGAGCTGTCGCACATCACCAAGCGCGAGGCGGCCGAAGGCGACCGTCTGGCCTGCCAGGTGACGGTCAAGCAGAACATGAAGATCCACGTGCACGACGAAGTCTTCGGCGTGAAGAGGTGGAACGCCAAGGTGCGTTCCAACCACAACGTGGCCACCTTCATCAAGGAGCTGGTGCTGGAACTGCCCGCCGGGGAAACCATCGATTTCCGCGCCGGCGGCTACATCCAGATCGAGTGCCCGGCCTATCACGCCAAGTTCTCGGAATTCGACGTGGAAGAGAAGTTCCGCGACGAGTGGGACAAGTACAACCTGTGGAAGTACGAGTCCGTGGTCAAGGAGCCGGCCATTCGCGCCTACTCCATGGCCAGCTATCCGGAAGAGAAGGACATCATCATGCTCAACGTGCGTATCGCGACGCCGCCCCCGGGCCGCGACGATATACCGCCGGGCATCATGTCCTCCTACATCTTCAACCTGAAGCCGGGTGACGATGTGGTGGTCTCGGGTCCTTTCGGCGAGTTCTTCGCCCGCGAGACCGACAACGAGATGGTGTTCGTGGGCGGCGGCGCCGGCATGGCGCCCATGCGCTCGCACATCTTCGACCAGCTGCGCCGTCTCAAGTCCAAGCGCAAGATGACCTTCTGGTACGGCGCACGCTCCTACCGGGAAATGTTCTACGTGAACGACTTCGACACCCTGCAGGCCGAAAATCCCAATTTCACCTGGCACATCGGCCTTTCCGAGCCGAAGCCGGAGGATAACTGGACCGGCTATACCGGGTTCATCCACAACGTGCTCTACGAGAACTATCTGAAGAACCACCCGGCGCCAGAGGACTGCGAGTATTACCTCTGCGGCCCGCCCATGATGAACGCCGCGGTGATCAAGATGCTGGAAGACATCGGGGTCGAGCGGGAGAACATCATGCTGGACGACTTCGGCGGTTAGTCAGTTCGCGCATCGCAAAAGGCACGGCGAGGAGCTTTCGGGCTCCTCGCCGTTTTTACGGAGCTTGCAAATTCGGCCGGCGCGGCGGGATACTTCACCTGCCGGACCGGTCTTACATCATGAATGCCTATGTCAGGCGTCAGGAGTCAAGAACCATGACACTCTTTCTGATCACCTTCGCAGTCATTGCTGTCGTCATCTTCATCATGTCCGTAGGCGTGATGTTCGGACGTCATGCCATCAAGGGCAGTTGCGGCGGGCCCGGTGCGGCGGACTGCGTCTGCGTGGAAAAATGCGAAAAGCGCAAGAAGTTCGAAGCCGCGCAACAGCAGGAATCGGCCCCCTGATCCCATTCCAGTCCAGGCTCTCAGGGACCGTACCAACAAGAACAACAGGTTAAGGAGATAGCCAGCATGCTTGCCAAAATCAGCGTCAGTGAATACATGACCCCTCACCCGGTGGTGTTCAAGCCGGACATGGATGTGTATGAGGCCATCCGCAAACTGCTGGAGATCAAGTCCACCGGTGCCCCGGTGGTAGACGATCACGGCAAGGTGGTCGGTGCCTTCTCGGAACTGGACTGCCTGCGTATGGTGGTCAATTCGTCCTACTACGAGGACATGGGCGGCAAGGTGTCCGAATTCATGACCAACGACGTCACGGTCGTGGATAGCGAGGCCAGCATCGTGGAAGTGGCGGAGTTGTTCGCCAAGTCGACCCTGCGGCACTTCCCCGTGATTGACGAAGGCAAGCTGGTGGGAGTCATCAGTCGCGTGGATGTGCTCAAGGCGCTCATTGCCATTCGTTGACGCGCTTCAACCAGGGACGGATTGAATCCGGTGGCGCCGGTCAGCCTTTATTGGCACGACTATGAGACCTTCGGCGCCGATCCGCGCCGTGACCGGCCGGCACAGTTTGCCGGACTGAGGACCGATGAGGACCTGAATCCGGTCGGCGCGCCATTGCTGATCTATTGCCGGCCGGCGGATGACATGGTCCCTGCTCCCGAGGCCTGTCTGATCACCGGCATCACACCGCAAAAGGCTCTGGCCGAGGGGGTGCCCGAGGCGCAGTTCATGGCCGCCATCCACGAGCAGCTGGCGTTTCCCGGTACCTGCGGCCTGGGTTACAACACCCTGCGTTTCGACGACGAAATCACCCGTCACGGCCTCTACCGCAATTTCTTCGATCCCTACGAGCGGGAGTGGCGCAACGGTAATTCCCGTTGGGACCTGATCGACATGGTCCGCCTGACGGCGGCCCTGCGTCCGGATGGCATCGAGTGGCCCAAAGATGAACAGGGCCGCCCCAGTTTTCGCCTGGAAAAGCTGACAGCCGCCAACGGCATTGCCCACGAGGGTGCCCACGACGCCCTGGCCGACGTGCGCGCCACCATTGAACTGGCGCGGCTCATCAAGACCCGACAACCGAAGCTGTATCAGTTTGTCTGGGACAACCGCGGTAAGCGCCAGGTGGCGGACATGCTGCCGGTAGGGGCTTTCCAGCCGGTGATCCATGTGTCGGAAAAATACCCGGCGGAACGCCATTGCCTGGCCGTGGTGGTGCCGTTGGCGCGTCACCCGGTCAATCAGAACGGCGTGATCGTCTATGACCTGTCCGTGGACCCGGAACCACTATTGGCGCTGAGCGCCGATGAATTGCGCAAGCGCCTTTACACCCCCGCGGCCCAATTGCCCGAAGGGGTGGCGCGCATACCGCTGAAAACGGTACACCTCAATCGCTGCCCCATCATCGCGCCCCTCAAGGTCGCCCGGCCACCCGACATCGAGCGCCTGCAACTGCGGCCTGCCCTTTGGGAACGGCATCTGGACCGCCTGAAGTCGGCACCGGGGCTTGCCGCGAAGGTCGCGGAGGTGTTCGCCGAAAGCCCTTGGGACGGGCAGGAATGCCGTGACCCCGACCTGATGCTTTACGGCGGGGGATTTTTCAGTGACCAGGACAAGCGGCGCATGGAGACTATCCGGGACATGAGTCCGGAAAAACTTGCGGCTTTCGACCCGGAATTCGACGATCCACGTCTGCCGGAGATGCTCTTCCGCTACAGGGCCCGCAACTGGCCGCAGTCGCTGAACGCCGAGGAACGAACCCGTTGGGATGATTACCGGCGGCGGCGTCTGACCGATCCCGAAGGCGGCGGCAGCCTGACCCTGGAGCAGTTCAACCAGAGCATCGACGCGCTGGAGGCCGAACCGGGTCGGCCGGCCAGCCAGCGTGAAGTGCTCGCCAGCCTGAGGGCCCATGGGCGGGAAATTATCCGTTAGCCCCTGCGGAACTTGTCCTTTATAATGCAGCGCGAATTTCACCTCGAGACCTTGATTGGAGGAATGATGAAGAAATCCTTGTCCATTGCCGTGGCCCTGACAGTTGCTTGGGCCGGCGCCGCCAGCGCTCACGGGCCCTCGCGCCAGAAGCTCACCGAAACCATCGAGATCAATGCGGCGCCCGCCGCGGTCTGGGAGGTGGTCAAGGAATTCGGTAAGCCCGAGGCCTGGATGCCCGCGGTGGCCAGCACCACTTCACAGGGTGGCACGGCACCCGGCGCGACCCGCGAACTGACCCTGAAAAAGGGCGGCGTGCTCAAGGAAGAACTGAAGACCTATGAAGCCGAGAAGATGAGCTTCTCCTATAAGATGGAAAACCCGGATTGCGGCATCCTCCCGGTCAACAACTATTCCTCCAACATTTCTGTCGAGGCGGCCGGGTCCGGCTCCAAGGTGACGTGGAACGGCGCTTATTACCGCTGCTTCCTGGCTAATAATCCGCCGCCGGATCAGAACGAAGAAGCCGCCAACAAGGCCATCGAGGCGGTCTACAAGGAAAGCCTGGCCAATCTGAAGGCCGTGATCGAGAAGAAGTAAATGCCGGCGCGGAAAATCTGCGCCTTGACGCGAAAGGCGGCGGTCATCACCGCCGCCTTTTTCGTTTGGGGCGGTGTCAAGGCCGAGCCCTTCGCCTATATCACCAACCAGAAGGCCAATACGGTTTCGGTGATCGATACGCAGGCCCGACAAGTCGCTGCGACAGTCGAATTGCCCGCCGGTTCCGAGCCCGCCGGCGTGGCCGTCAGCCATGACGGGCACCTCATCGCCATTGCCAATCCCACCAGCCGCCAGGTCACCCTGATCGACGGCGCGAGCCGGTCGATCATGGGCAGCATCCCGGTGGGATCGGGGCCGGTGGGCATCGCCGTGGACAGCGCGGGCAAGCGGGTCTACGCCGCCGATTGGTATGAGAACGTGGTGGCGGTGCTCGATCCCGAGCGGCGTATTGTGCTGTGGCGGGTGCCGGTGGGTCGTTCACCCGCAGGCCTCGTGGTCAGCGCCGACGGCAGCAAGGTCTACGTGGCGAACCGGGATGATGACTCCATTTCGGAAATCGACGCCCAGCGCCTGCAGGTGACGCGTACCGTCAAGGTCGGCAAGCATCCCTTCGGCATCCTGCTGTCCACCGGCGGCACGCGGCTTTACTCCGCCAATGTGGAGAGCAACGACGTCTCCGTGGTGGACGTGGGCAGCTTCAGCGTGCTGAAGACGATCAAGGTGGGCGAGCGGCCTTACGCCGTGGCGGAAGCGGCCGGTCGGCTGTTCGTGACCAACCAGTACGACAACAGTATTTCGGCCATCGACTTGGGCACTCTCACGGTAGCCGGGACCGTGCCGGTGGGGGAGTATCCGGAAGGCATCGCGTCGCACCCGGATGGCCGCCAGGTCTATGTGGCCAACTGGTTCAGCAACAGCGTTTCGGTGGTCGATGCCCAGTCGCTGACGGTGCTGGATACCATTGAGACCGGTAACGGCAGCCGCGCTTTCGGAAGCTTTATCGGGCAGAAGGCGCCCTAGGCGTCCAGGACAAGCCGGTGTCCGATGGCAGCGACGACTTCGCCGATGTTGAAGTCGCTGCTGGCATCCACTGCCAGCGCCTGGGCCTGCTCGCCGCTATCGAGCGCCTGCGCGTAGGCCCACTGCCGCTCCAGCACGCCGGTATCGGCTTCCGAGGGATCGGAGCCTTCCCGCCCGCGGGCTTCGACGCGTCGCCGCAGCAGGACTTTCTCCGCTTGCAGGTCCAGGATCAGGAAGTGCGCGCCACAAGCATCGGCCAGGTTTGCTTGTGCGCGGCGGTGATCTCGCAGAAGAAAGGTGGCATCCACCACCACGTTGCAACCTGATTCCAGCAGGGTGCGCGCCATGTCCAGCAGGTGTTGGTAGGTGCGCCGGGTGAATTCGTTTGAATAGATGCCTTGCAGCGGTCCCGCCGCGGTTCGGGCATCCGCCGCCAATCCGGCCAGGCGCTTGCGTTCCACATCGGAACTGAGGCGTATGGCCGGCAAATGCTCGGCCAGGCTCTTCGACAAGAGCGATTTGCCGCTGCCCGAGTAGCCATGGGTGATGATCAGCGTGGGCTTGCGCGGCTGTGCGGCGCGCTCCGCATAGTCCAGATAGGCGTCCCGGCGCCGCACCCGTTCGGCCCGTTCTTCCGCGGGGGCCTCGCAATGAGCCAGGCTGAGGCTGGCGATCTTCGCGCGCACCATGGCGCGGTAGACCCGGTAGAAATCCAGCAACGCCAGTCCCGCATAGTCGCCGGTGATTTCCAGATAGTGGTTCAGCAGCCTGAAGGCAGGCGCGGTGCCGGCGTTCACCTCAAGGTCCATGAGCAGGAACGCCACCTCGCTGATGACGTCGATCCAGCGCAGGTCCTCGCTGAATTCGATGCAGTCGAAGGGCATCAGGCGGCCGTCGAACAGCACCAGGTTGCCGAGGTGCAGGTCGCCGTGGCATTCCCGCACACATCCCTTCTGCTTGCGGTCTTGAAAAGCGCTTGCGAGCCTTCGGGCGTTCTCAAGGGTCCAGTTCCGCAAGCGGTCGAGGCGATCGCCCCCGGCAGACGCCTGCGCGGTCTCCAGGTGGGTGAAATTATGTTCGGCTGCCGCCGCGATCGCCGAAGGCGTCCCGTGATCATCCATCGCTTGCGCGCGCGGCGTGTCTTGATGGAACCGCGCCAGCGTCGAGGCGAGATCGTCCAGGAGCGGATTCTCAAGCTGGCCGGCTTGGGCCAGCCGGTCGCCCAGGGCTGAATCCTCAAACTGCCGCAGCTTGACCGCATATTCCAGGACAGGGCCTGCGCCGCCCAGTTGCGGCCGCTCGGCTATGCCGGTGATGGGAACCACGGACAGATAAAGGGGCGCGGCAAGCCGTTGGTTGAGCCTCAGTTCTTCGTGGCAGAAAAAGCGGCGCTGGGCCAGGGTGGAAAAGTCGAGGAAGCCGAAGTCCACGGGCTTCTTGATCTTGTAGGCGAACTCGCCGGTGAGGATGACCCAGGAGATATGGGTTTCCATCAGCCGGGTTCCCTGGCAGCGAGGACCGTGTACCTGAGGGTCGCAGAGGGCGGCGATCAGCTGCGCCGGGTCATGCATGGGCAAACAGGCGGAGGTTGCCGTCCAGTACCTTCAGGCCCAGTTCGCCGCGGAGCAGGGCTGCCAGTTCCTCTCCCGCCATGCTGTGGCGCCAGCCCTTGCTGAGTTTGGCGTCCTCGTGGCCATCCAGTAACTGCTCCAGATCCTTGCGGCTGGCGAGTACGCTGGGACTGAGCGTGTGCTGGGCGGCGCGTAGACGCACCACCGCCATCATCAAGTCCAGCAGCGCTTCTTGCTCCGGCGTCCGCTTTGTTGGACGTGCCTTGAGGTCGAGGTTCATGGGCCCGCGCTCCAGGGCCTCCTTGACCAGTCCGCAGAGGGTGGCGCCATGCTTTTTCTGGGTACGCTCGTCCAGGCCTCTTACATGGCTGAGGGCATCGGGGTCCTGAGGTTGCTGGCGCGCCAGATCCAGTAGAACCTCGTCCTTGATCAACCAGCCGCGGGGCAGGTCTTGTTTGCGCGCCGCCTGTTCACGCCAGGCGGCCAGTTCTTTCAACACGGATAGCTGGCGACCTTTCAGTTGCAGGCAACCGCTTATGCGCTGCCAGGCTGAATCCGGATTGGCCTCGTACACTTCGGGCTGCACCAGATCGGAGAATTCCTGTTCCAGCCATTGGGTCCGCTGCAGGGTGTCCAGCCGCTTGCGCATCTGCTGGTAGGCCTGTGCCAGATAAATCACGTCATCGGCGGCGTAGCGCAGTTGCTCGGGCGTGAGGGGGCGCCGTGACCAGTCGGTGCGCGAGTGGGCCTTGCTCAGATGGATGCCCAGGGTTTCCGCCACCAGCGCGCCATAACTGATCTGCTCTCCTAATCCCAGCAGGGGGGCTGCAATCTGGGTATCGAAGATCGGCGCGGGCACCTTGCCGTAAAGATGGAAGAAGATTTCCAGGTCCTGCCGGGCGGAATGCAGCACCTTGACCACGGCGGGGGAATAGATCAGATCCGTCAAAGGTTCCAGGCTTTTCAGGGCCAGCGGGTCGATGCAGGCCACGGCGCGGTCCGTTGCCACTTGCAGCAGGCAGAACTTGGGGAAATAGGTCTTCTCCCGCAGGAATTCCGTGTCCATGGCCAGCCAGGCAGCGCCTTGGACCTCGAGGCAGAATTGTTCGAGGCCGGCAGAGGTGTCGATGTAGAGGGGGGATTCTCGATGGCTCATGGGGCGGGCGTGTCTGTGGGTTGGTCGACTATAACCTATTATATAGCCACATGTTGCGGCTGGATAACGGGCCCTCAGCGGACCGGACTGGCGCGAGCGACATATTCAACCAGTTGGCGGGCGCGGCACGCAAAGCGATGTGCGCGACTGCGTTCATCGTGAACGGGACGTTCGTATTTGAAACTTCGATCTTTCAAAACGAGACTGCTGTTTCTGTTGCTGCTGATCTTTCTGGCGGCGACCGGCGTGCTCTGGATGGTGATCGATCGGGTGCAGGAGCGCCAGGTGGATCAAGCCACGTACGGGCGCGCGGTCCAGGTTCAGGCGGCGCTTGAGCAGGCCCTGGGGCAGGAAGCCGATGCCCTGCGCTTCGGATTGCAGCTGGCAAGTTCAGATCCCATGGTCGTCGCCGCTTTGCAGCGAACCGATATCCAGGCCTTGCAGAGCCTTGCCAACGAATGGGGGCAGCGTTTGGGAGGGCGTCAGCTGACCTTTGAGTACCCGGTAGGGCCGCTTCCGGGACATTGGGTTCGGGTCGACGCGGCCGGGGCGAATCCGATGGAGCGCTCGGAGACTCTCGACGGCAACGGGTCTGGCGTGACTTCCTTGCACGTGTCTTCTCCGGTTGGACGGCCATCCAGCGTTTATGCAACGCTGACCGCCAGCCTGGATGGCTCAGCCATTGGCGCGGTAAGTCTGGGATTTGACCTGTCGTCCTGGCTGGACTCTGCTGGCGAAGCACACGGCATGCGCCTGTTCGCCTTGGCTCCCGCTGCTGGCGTGGTGGCTCGCAGTGCAACGCAGACGCAGAGTAATTGGGAACTGATTGCTGCCGGAGAGGACTGGAATGGACCGGCCCCGGCGAAGCTCCTCGAGGAGGTTCTGGCTCAGTCCGACCCTTCTATTCCGCTCAGGCTGGAGCTAGCTGGCAGACCTCTGCGCGCGCTGGCGTTTGATTTGGGGAACAAAGCGGCGGGCCCGCTTTGCAAGCTGCTTGCCCTGGTTGACGTCACGCCTCTGGAGGTGGCAGGACGTCCCGTTCTGCTGTGGAGCGGCTTGGTAATACTGGCTTTGGCGGGCATGACCGGCTCCCTGATCCTGATTGGTCTGCGGCCCGTGGAGCATCGTTTGACCATCGCGCACCGCATGCTGATTGACAGCAACAGCCAGTTAGAGGATGAGGTAGAGCGCCGCACACAGGAGATGACGACCGTGAACAGCCGCCTGCAGCACGAAGTGGATGTGCGCCAGCAGGCCGAGCAGAAGCTGCTGCGGCAACAGATGTTCCTGCTGACGGTGCTGGATTCCCTGGCCTATCCGTTCATCGTCGTGGACGCGCGCGATTTCGGCATCAAGCTGGCCAACAAGAGCGCCCTGGCCGGCGCCGAGCAGACGGGCGGCGTGCTGAGCTGCCACGGCCTGATCTACGGCCGCAAGTATCCGTGCCAGGGGCGCGACATGCCGTGCGTGCTGCAGGAGATGTTCCGGACGCGGATGCCCGTCACGGTCGAGCACCGCCACACACTGCCGGATGGACGCATTCAGATCAATGAAGTCCATGCCTATCCGGTCATGGACGGCCAGGGTGAGATCGAGCAGATTATCGAATACTTCTTCGACGTCAGCGAGCGCAAGCGGGCCGAAGAGGCGCTGAATGCGAGCGAGCTGAACTACCGGCAACTGGTCGAAACAGCAAACAGTATCGTCCTGCGCTGGGATACCCAGGGGGTCATCCAATTCATCAATGGCTACGGCGCCCGCTTTTTCGGCTTCGAGGGCCGTGAGCTGGTTGGGCGCGCGCTGATCGGCACGATCGTTCCGGATGTGGACAGCAGCGGGCGGAACATGGTGGAGCTGATGCAGGATGTCATCCGCCGGCCCGATAGTTACCAGAACAACGAAAACGAAAACATGCGCAGCGACGGCTCGCGTGTCTGGGTGGCGTGGGCCAACAAGGCCATTCTCGATCAGAAGGGCCAGGTGGTGGAGATCCTGTCCTTCGGCAATGATATCTCGCGCCGGCGGCGTGCTATAGAGGCTTTGGGCGAGAGCGAAATCCGGTTCCGCCGAATCTACGAAAACTCACCGGTGATGATGCACTCGCTGGACGAGAACGGCTGCATCATCGGGGTCAATCGCAAATGGACGGAGGAGACCGGCTACACCAAGGCGGAAGTCATGGGACGCGCCCTGATCTCGTTCATGACTCCGGAGTCCGCGCAGCGAGCCGCGAGCGAAGTCCTGCCCGCGCTGCGGCGCCAGGACTATCTGAAGGATGTGTCCTTTCAACTGGCTCGCAAGGACGGGACCGTCATCGACATCCTCATGGACTGCAGTCTCAGCACCGACCCCAAGGGTTCCAGTATCAGCCTTGGCGTGCTGCAGAATGTCTCCGAGCGGCGCCGCACCGAGCAGGAGATGCAACTGGCTGCCTCGGTATTCGAGAACAGCATCGAGGGCATACTGGTGACCGATCCCCAAGGTACCATCCTTAGGACCAACAAGGCGTTTACCCTGATGACCGGGTACTCGCCGCAGGAGGCGGTGGGGCGGAATCCCTCGTTTCTTCGCTCCGGGAAACATGACGCGCAATTCTTCGCCGCCATGTGGAGCGCGATCAAGGAAGCCGGGCTGTGGCAGGGCGAGATCTGGAATCGGCGCAAGAACGGCGAGGTGTATCCGGAATGGCTGGGCGTCAGCACGGTGTATGACGAGCGGCGGCAACCCATCTACTACGTCGGCGTGTTCACCGACATCACCGACCAGAAGCTGTCGGAACAGCGCATTTACCATCTCGCGCACTACGACGTCCTTACCGACTTGCCCAATCGCGTGCTGTTCCAGGATCGCCTGGACCGGGCCTTGCTGTCGGCCAAGCGCGGCGAATACCCGCTGCTGCTGCTCTACCTCGATCTCGACCGCTTCAAGCCGATCAATGACTCCTTCGGGCATCCGGTGGGCGATCTGCTCCTGCAGCAGGTAGCCGAGCGGTTGCGGCAGTGCGTGCGGGAGTCCGATACCGTCGCTCGCATGGGCGGCGACGAATTTACCGTCATCCTGGGTCCGGGCCATTCACCCGGGGTGGACGTGGTGCAAATCGGTAGCCGCGTCGCCCGCACCATCCTGGAAAATCTGGGCAACCCCTTCGATCTGGAGGGGCATGAAGTGTTCATCAGCGCGAGCATCGGCATCGTGGTATATCCCAACGACGGCGGCAATGTGGCCGAACTGGTGAAGAACGCGGATACCGCCATGTACCACGCCAAGGCGAAGGGAAGGAACAACTTCCTGTTCTACGAGGCGCACATGAACGCCACCGCGGCGGATCGCCTCATGATCGAGAACAGTCTGCGCCGGGCGCTGGAACGCTCGGAATTCGAGCTCTATTTCCAGCCCTCGGTCAACATCCGCGAAGGGCGCATCGACGCCCTGGAAGCGCTCATTCGCTGGTGCCATCCCGATCTGGGGGTGGTGGCGCCCGAGCAGTTCATCTCGCTCGCCGAGGAAAGCGGCCTGATCGTGCCCATCGGCGAGTGGGTATTGCGGGAGGCGGTGCGTCAGGTGGCTCAATGGCGCCAGGCCGGCTTCGGGCACCTGCGCGTCGCGGTGAACCTGTCCCTGCGCCAGTTCCGCCACCGTGATCTGATGAATGTGATCCGTCAGGTAATGTTCGATGCGGGACTGGATGCGTCGGTGCTAGCGCTGGAAGTGACCGAGAGCGCCTTCATGGAGGATGAGGAGGAGACCATTGCGCGCCTGAACGAGATGAGCGAGATGGGTATCCAGATCCTGATCGACGACTTCGGTACCGGCTATTCGTCCCTGGCGCGCTTGCGTACCCTGCCGATCCAGGTACTCAAAATTGACCGCAGTTTTATCCGGGACATCACCACCGACCCCAACGATGCCAGTATCATCGCCGCGATCATTGCCATGGCGCACAACCTGCAGTTGAAGGTGATCGCCGAGGGCGTCGAAACCCCGAGCCAGCTCAAGTTCCTGAGGTCGCGGGATTGCGAGGAGGTCCAAGGCTATCTGTTCAGCAAACCGGTGCCGGCCGCCGATGTCCTGGAGTTGCTCCGCAGGGGCGTTTCCCTGCCGGAATGAAGTCGGCGCACCGGAATTTTTTCTACATCAGGTTTGACGTGGGCTGTGCTTTACTGCATAATGCCGTTTCTGCAGCGCGCCCGTAGCTCAGTTGGATAGAGTACCTGGCTACGAACTAGGTGGTCGGGAGTTCGAATCTCTCCGGGCGCGCCATTTTTTTGTAAGCTTTTGGCGGCCGTGTGTTCCATCTCATGGCGGCTTTGACATTCAGATTCTTCCCCTGTAGCTCAGTCGGTAGAGCAAGTGACTGTTAATCACTGGGTCGGCGGTTCGAGCCCGTCCGGGGGAGCCATCTCTTCAAAAAGGCTTACGGAAATGTAGGCCTTTTTTTTGGGCTGTCGTCAGGCGTTGCCGGAAGCCCGATCCAGTGCGGTTCTTGGTCTCGATTGTTGACAGGTGGTGGGTAATGTTTTATTTTTGCCCGCTTTACCAGGCTCCTGCCGGCCGCCGGGTGGTGGTTAATGGGCGGGTCTGGAGTCCGATTTGTGCCCAAGTTAAGCGAAATTTTTGGAGTTCGGTAATGACCACAATCAACCAATTGGTTCGGAAGCCGCGAGTTAGAAAGATAGACAAGAGCAATGTTCCGGCTCTGGACAGTTGTCCTCAGCGTCGTGGCGTGTGCACCCGTGTTTACACCACCACGCCGAAGAAGCCGAACTCCGCGCTGCGTAAAGTCGCTCGCGTGCGTCTGACCAACGGTGCCGAAGTGACGAGTTATATCGGCGGCGAGGGGCACAACCTCCAGGAGCACTCCGTGGTCCTGATTCGTGGTGGCCGTGTGAAGGACTTGCCGGGTGTGCGTTACCACATTGTGCGCGGCAGCCTGGATACCGCGGGTGTGCAGAAGCGCCGGCAGGGTCGTTCCAAGTATGGCGCCAAGCGTCCGAAGAGCTAATTGAGGTCAGGGGTCGAAGATGTCCAGAAGAAGAAATTCCGAGAGAAGAGAAATCAACCCGGATCCGCGATTCGGCAGCCAGACGCTGGCGCGCTTCGTGAACATGCTCATGGAGGACGGCAAAAAGTCCGTCGCGGAAAAGATCGTTTACGGTGCGCTCGACTTCATTGAGGGCAAGACCGGCCAGAACTCCCTGGAAGTGCTGACTAAGGCCCTGGAGAACGTGCAGCCGGTGGTCGAGGTGAAGTCCCGCCGAGTGGGTGGCGCGACCTATCAGGTGCCGGTCGAAGTGCGTCCCGCCCGCCGTTCCGCCCTGGCCATGCGCTGGCTGATCGATGCGGCACGCAAGCGCAGCGAGAAGGGTATGGGCATGAAGTTGGCGGCCGAGGTCATGGATGCCAACGAGAATCGTGGCACTGCGGTGAAGAAGCGCGAAGACACCCACAAGATGGCTGAGGCCAACAAGGCTTTCTCCCACTACCGCTGGTAACTTCGTACCAGTTGATTGCTCTTTAACAGACGGCAAGGATCTGAGGCTGTGGCACGCACCACTCCCATCGAGCGATACCGGAATATCGGGATCATGGCGCACATCGACGCGGGTAAAACCACGACGACCGAGCGCGTCCTGTTCTATACCGGCGTGTCGCACAAGATTGGAGAGGTGCACGACGGTGCTGCCACCATGGATTGGATGGAGCAGGAGCAGGAGCGCGGCATCACCATCACGTCCGCGGCCACGACCTGCTTTTGGAAGGGAATGGATGGCGGTTTTCCGCAGCACCGGATCAATATTATCGATACGCCCGGGCATGTGGATTTCACCATTGAAGTGGAACGCTCCCTGCGTGTGCTCGACGGCGCATGTGCCGTTTTTTGCGCGGTGGGCGGTGTCGAACCCCAGTCGGAAACGGTATGGCGGCAGGCCGACAAGTATCATGTTCCGCGTCTGGCCTTTGTAAACAAGATGGATCGTGCGGGCGCCAACTTCCTGCGCGTCGTCGGTCAGATCAAGACCCGGCTGGGTGGCAATCCGGTTCCCCTGCAGTTGCCTATCGGGGCTGAGGAAAAGTTTCAGGGGGTGGTCGATCTCATCAAGATGAAGGCCATCTTTTGGGATGACAGTACCCAGGGCATGCGTTTCGAAGAAAGGGAAGTTCCCGCCGAGATGAGAGTTGAGTGTGCGGATTGGCGCGCCAAGTTGGTGGAGGCGGCGGCCGAGGCCAGCGAAGAACTCATGGACAAGTACCTGGAAGGTGGTGAGCTCAGCGTCGAGGAGATCAAGAAAGGTCTTCGTGCGCGCACCATTGCCAGCGAGATCGTTCCCACGCTGTGCGGGTCTGCGTTCAAGAACAAGGGCGTCCAGGCCATGCTGGATGCGGTGGTGGAATACATGCCCTCTCCGGCCGACATTCCGGCCATCAAAGGGCATTTGGAAGATGACAGCGAGGGCGAGCGCCATCCTTCGGATGACGAGCCGTTTGCGGCGCTGGCGTTCAAGATCGCCACCGATCCTTTTGTGGGCGCGCTGACTTTTGTGCGGGTCTATTCCGGCGTGCTGTCTTCCGGCGATACGGTCTACAACCCGATCAAAGGCAAGCGCGAGCGCATCGGTCGTCTTGTGCAGATGCATGCCAACAACCGCGAGGAGATCAAGGAAGTCCGTGCCGGCGACATCGCTGCCGCCATTGGTCTGAAGGATGTCACCACGGGCGACACCCTGTGCGACCAGAAGGGCATCATCACCCTGGAGAAGATGGACTTTCCCGAGCCGGTGATTTCCGTGGCGGTCGAGCCCAAGACCAAGGCCGACCAGGAAAAGATGGGTATTGCCCTCAACAAGCTGGCGCAGGAGGATCCCTCCTTCCGTGTGCACACCGATGAGGAAACCGGCCAGACCATCATCTCTGGGATGGGTGAGTTGCACCTGGAGATCATCGTCGACCGCATGAAGCGTGAATTCGGCGTCGACGCCAATGTGGGCGCGCCGCAGGTTGCTTACCGGGAGACCCTTAAGAAATCGGTGGAGCAGGAAGGCAAATACGTGCGCCAGACCGGCGGCCGCGGCCAGTACGGTCATGTCTGGCTGCGCATCGAGCCGCGCGAGCCGGGCACCGGCTACGAGTTCGTGAACGGCATCGTCGGTGGTGTGATTCCGAGGGAATACGTGCCCGCCGTGGATAAGGGTATCCAAGAGCAGATGCAGAATGGTATACTTGCCGGCTTTCCGGTGGTTGATGTCAAAGTCACTCTGTTCGACGGGTCATACCACGATGTCGATTCCAGCGAAATGGCATTCAAGATCGCCGGATCCATGGGTTTCAAAGAAGGTGCTCGCAAAGCCGCTCCGGCCTTGCTAGAGCCCATCATGCGGGTCGAAGTGGTGACTCCCGAGGATTATATGGGGGACGTGGTGGGTGATATCAACCGCCGTCGTGGGCTCATACAAGGGATGGACGATGCGCCGTCGGGCAAGATCATCCGCTGTGAGGTTCCCTTGTCGGAGATGTTCGGTTACGCCACCGACCTCAGGTCGGCGACGCAGGGCCGCGCGACCTACAGTATGCAGTTTGAGAAATATGCGGAAGCGCCATCGAATGTCGCTGATGCCATCATCAAGAAAGTGTTTTGAAGCAGATTAACTCACCCAGATCATCGAGGTAATTAGCCGTGTCAAAAGAGAAATTTTCGCGCACCAAGCCGCATGTGAACGTCGGCACGATCGGTCACGTCGACCACGGCAAGACCACGCTGACGGCGGCTCTGACCAAGATCGGTGCGGAGCGCTTCGGTGGTGAGTTCAAGGCGTACGATCAGATCGACGCGGCACCGGAAGAGCGCGAGCGCGGCATCACCATTGCTACCGCCCATGTGGAATACGAGTCCCCGAGCCGTCACTACGCTCACGTGGACTGCCCGGGTCACGCCGACTACGTGAAGAACATGATCACCGGCGCCGCGCAGATGGATGGCGCGATCTTGGTCTGTTCCGCTGCTGACGGCCCCATGCCGCAGACCCGCGAGCACATCCTGTTGGCCCGTCAGGTGGGCGTGCCCTACATCGTCGTGTTCCTGAACAAGGCCGACATGGTGGACGACGCCGAGCTGATCGAGCTGGTGGAAATGGAAATCCGCGAACTGCTCAGCACCTACAACTTCCCGGGCGACGACACCCCGATCGTCATCGGTTCCGCGCTGAAGGCGCTGGAAGGTGATCAGAGCGACATCGGTGTGCCGGCTATCCACAAGCTGGTGCAGGCGCTGGACGATTACATCCCGCTGCCCGAGCGTCCGGTGGATCTGCCGTTCCTGATGCCCATCGAAGACGTGTTCTCCATCTCCGGTCGTGGCACCGTGGTGACCGGCCGTATCGAGCGCGGCAAAGTCAAAGTGGGCGAGGAAGTCGAGATCGTGGGCATCAAGGCCACCGTCAAGACCACCTGCACCGGCGTTGAAATGTTCCGCAAGCTGCTGGACGAAGGTCAGGCTGGGGACAACGTGGGCGTGCTGCTGCGCGGCACCAAGCGCGAGGACGTGGAGCGTGGTCAGGTTTTGGCGAAGCCGGGTTCCATCACTCCGCACACCCATTTCGAAGCGGAAATCTACGTGCTGTCCAAGGAAGAAGGCGGTCGTCACACGCCGTTCTTCAATGGCTACCGCCCGCAGTTCTACTTCCGCACCACCGACGTGACCGGTTCCGTCGAGTTGCCGGAAGGTGTGGAGATGGTGATGCCGGGCGACAACATCAAGATCACGGTGAAGCTGATCGCGCCCATCGCCATGGAAGAAGGTCTGCGTTTCGCGGTCCGCGAAGGTGGTCGCACCGTGGGTGCCGGCGTCGTTTCCAAGGTTATCGAGTAATAGATCATGTCCAAGCAAAGAATCAGAATCCGTCTGAAAGCATTCGACCATCGCTTGATCGACCAGTCCGCGACGGAAATCGTGGAGACTGCGAAGCGCACCGGTGCGCAGGTGCTCGGGCCGATCCCATTGCCGACCAAGAAAGAGCGCTTCACGGTGCTGGTTTCGCCGCACGTCAACAAGGATGCCCGCGACCAGTACGAATTGCGCACCCACAAGCGCCTGATGGACATCATCGAGCCCACCGACAAGACAGTGGATGCGCTCATGAAGCTTGATCTTGCCGCCGGCGTGGATGTGCAGATCAAACTGAACTAAAAACGAAAAAGCTTCCTGGAGTTTAGCGATGGCAATTGGTCTGGTAGGCCGCAAATGCGGCATGACCCGAATTTTCACCGAGGATGGGTCGGCGATACCGGTATCCGTGGTGCACGTGGACCCGAACCGGGTCGTGCAGGTCAAGACCGTCGAGACCGACGGTTACCGCGCGGTGCAGGTCACCTCGGGCAGCAAGAAGCGCTCCCGTCTTTCTAAGCCCATGGCCGGCCACTATGCAAAGGGTGCTGTCGAGGCCGGGCGTGGATTGTGGGAGTTCCGTCTCGAAGAGAGCGATAGCGCGGAGTACGCGGTGGGTAGCGAACTGGGCGTGGACCAGTTCGAGGAAGGCCAGTACGTGGATGTGCGCGGCTTCACCATCGGCAAGGGCTTCGCCGGCGTGATCAAGCGCCATAACTTCCGGACCCAGGATGCGACCCACGGTAACTCGTTGTCCCATCGCGCGCCGGGTTCCATTGGTCAGAACCAGACCCCGGGCCGCGTGTTCAAGGGCAAGAAAATGGCTGGCCATATGGGCGCCGAATTCAAGACCGTACAGAGCCTGAAAGTGGCGGCCGTCGACAAGGAGCGTTCCTTGTTGATGATCAGGGGCGCCATCCCGGGCCCCAAGGGCGGCGACGTGGTCGTCAAGCCCGCAGTGAAGAAGTAACAGGTAAGAACCATGACTCTACAGATACCGGTGTTAAAAAACGGACGCAGCGAAGAGCCGGTCGCAGTCTCCGAAGCTGTTTTCGGGCAGAACTTCAATGAGCCGCTGGTGCATCAGATGGTTGTGGCTTATCTGGCAGCGGGACGTGCCGGAACCAAGGGGCAGAAGAGCCGCGCCGATGTCAGTGGCGGCGGTGCCAAGCCGTGGCGTCAGAAGGGCGGTGGCCGCGCCCGTGCCGGCACCACCCGTGGTCCGCTGTGGCGTACCGGTGGCGTCACCTTCGCCGCGAGCAACCGCTCTTACAAGCAGAAGCTGAACAAGAAGATGTACCGCGCGGGCATGCGCTCGATTTTCTCCGAGTTGCTGCGTCAGGATCGCCTGCTGGTGACCGACGACGTGTTCCCCGGTGCGCCCAAGACCAAGGAACTGGTCGGGAAGCTGAAAGCCCTTGGGGCGGAGAGTGCGCTGATCATTACCGACGCGCTGAACTCCGACCTGTGCCTGGCGGCGCGCAACCTGCCTGGCGTCGAGGTGTGCACCGCGGATTCCGTTAACCCGGTCTCCCTGGTTCACAGCGAGAAGGTGATCGTGACGACGCAGGCTGTCAAGAATATCGAGGTAAAACTGGGATGAAGCAGCAGGAACTCATGCGGATATTGCAGGCACCGGTGATCTCCGAAAAGAGTACCGTGGCCTCCGAGCAGAACAAGCAGTTTGTGTTCCGGGTGAAGAAATCGGCCAACAAGGAACAAATCAAGCGTGCCGTAGAACTGATGTTCAATGTGCAGGTGGACTCTGTGCATGTGCTCAACGTGAAAGGCAAGGTCAAGCGCTTTGGTCGCTTCATGGGTGCGCGCTCGGACTGGAAGAAGGCCTACGTTAAGCTGAAGCCCGGTTTCGACATCGAGCTGTCGGCGGCTTGATCGGTTGAGTTGTTAAAGCTCTGAAGACGGCCGAAGAATTTACTGCGGAAACACTACCATGGCTCTTATCAAATCCAAACCTACATCGGCGGGCGCGCGATTCGTCATCCGGGTAAAAACCGAGGGTCTGCACAAGGGTAAGCCTTTTGCTGGTCTGCTGGAGAAGAAATCCAAGAACTCCGGCCGTAACAACCAAGGCCGCGTTACGACGCGCCACAAAGGTGGCGGTCACAAACAGCACTACCGTGTCGTCGATTTCAAGCGAGACAAGATCGATGTGCCGGGTCGCGTCGAGCGGATCGAGTATGATCCAAACCGCACCGCGCATATTGCCTTGGTCGTGTACAAGGACGGCGAGCGCCGCTACATGATCGCCCCTAAGGGTATGGCGGCGGGTCAGGAAGTGATCTCCGGCGAGTTCGCACCGATCAAGACAGGCAACTGCCTGCCCCTGCGCAACATCCCAGTGGGTTCTTTGATCCATTGTCTGGAATTGAAGCCCGGCAAGGGTGCACAGCTGGCACGCAGCGCCGGCGCGTCGGTTCAGTTGGTGGCTAAAGAGGGAGCCTATGCCACGGTGCGGCTGCGCTCCAGTGAGATGCGCAAGGTTCTGATCGACTGCAAAGCGGTCATCGGAGAGGTATCCAATGCCGAGCACAACCTGATCTCGTTGGGCAAGGCCGGCGCGAAACGCTGGCGCGGTGTGCGTCCGACCGTCCGCGGTGTGGCCATGAACCCGGTGGATCATCCGCACGGTGGCGGTGAAGGCCGCACCTCCGGTGGCCGTCATCCGGTATCGCCCTGGGGCACCCCGACCAAGGGTTACAAGACTCGCAACAACAAGCGCACCGACGACATGATCGTCCGTAAGCGCAAGTAACGATCAAGACAAGAGGTATCACCTGTGCCACGTTCAATTAATAAAGGCCCGTTCATTGATCATCAGCTCTTGAAGAAAGTGCTGGACGCTGCTGAATCCGGCGTGAAGCGCCCGATTAAGACCTGGTCGCGGCGCTCCATGGTGATACCCGAGATGATTGGCATGACTCTCGCCGTACACAACGGCAAGCAGCATGTGCCGGTCCTGGTGTCCGACAACATGGTGGGTCACAAGCTCGGCGAGTTCGCCCCGACCCGCACCTACAAGGGTCACCAGGCGGACAAGAAATCTAAATAACGTGGTTTGGTGAATACGATGGAAACCTCAGCGAAGCTCAGCAACGCTCGCGTCTCAGCGCAAAAGTGCAGACTGGTGGCAGACCAGATCCGCGGTATGGACGTAGCAAAGGCGATCGATTTATTAACGTTCAGCACGAAGAAGTCTGCGAAATTGGTGAAGAAGGTTCTCGAATCTGCCATTGCCAATGCTGAGCACAACGACGGGGCTGACGTCGACGAACTGCACGTTTCATCGGTGTTCGTGAATGAAGGCCCGACCATGAAACGCATGAAAGCACGTGCCAAGGGCCGCGGCAATCGCATCGAAAAGCGCACTTGCCACATCACCGTCAAAGTTTCCGAGCAGAAATAAGGTTCTTTATCATGGGACAGAAAGTACATCCTACCGGCATCAGGCTGGGATACATCAAAGACTGGACTTCGCGCTGGTATGCCAGCAGCCAGAACTATCCCGAGTTCCTGCATAAAGACCTGAAGGTTCGCGAGTTTCTGAAGAAGAAGCTGGGCCACGCGTCCATCAGCCGCATTCAGATCAATCGCCCGGCCAACAACGCGCATATCACCATCCACACGGCGCGCCCGGGACTGGTCATCGGCAAGAAGGGTGAAGACATCGATGCCCTGCGCCGCGAGATCGCCGGCATGATCGGTGTTCCGGTTCAGCTGAATGTGGAGGAGATCCGCAAGCCCGAACTGGATGCGCAGCTGGTTGCCGAAGGCGTCGCTCAGCAGTTGGAAAAGCGCATCATGTTCCGCCGCGCCATGAAGCGTGCCGTGCAGAACACACTGCGCCTGGGAGCAGAGGGTATCAAGATCAACGTGGCTGGCCGTTTGAACGGTGCTGAAATTGCCCGCACCGAATGGTATCGCGAGGGCCGGGTGCCGTTGCACACCTTCCGTGCCGACATCGATTACGGTTTCGCCGAAGCTCGCACTACCTATGGCGTGATCGGCGTCAAGGTGTGGATCTTCAAGGGCGAAATCTTCGACATGGCCGAAACCAAGGGTGCCACCCCTGCTGAAGCGTAAGGTGAATCACAATGTTGCAGCCAAAGAGAACCAAATACAGAAAGCAGATGAAGGGCGACAACCGCGGTCTCGCCCAGTCGGGAAGCAAGGTGAGCTTCGGTGAGTTCGGCTTGAAAGCCGTCGACCGCGGCCGTATCACCGCACGGCAGATTGAAGCGGCGCGTCGAACGATTTCCCGTCACGTCAAGCGCGGCGGCAAAATCTGGATCCGCATCTTCCCGGACAAGCCCATTTCAAAGAAGCCTTTGGAAGTTCGTATGGGTAGCGGCAAAGGTAGTGTAGAATACTGGGTTGCTCAGATTAAGCCGGGCACCATGCTCTATGAACTGGATGGTGTGAGCGAAGAGCTGGCACGTGAGGCATTCAGGCTGGCGGCCGCGAAACTACCCGTTAAGACAACGTTCTCCCATCGTACGGTAATGTAATGAAAGCCCAAGAACTTAGACAGAAGACTGTGCAGGAGCTGAAGGAAGCTCAGTTGGCCCTTTATCGTGAACAGTTCAATCTGCACATGCAAAAGGCCACCGGGCAGTTGTCCAAGCCTGACCAGATCAGAAAGGTCCGCCGCGACATCGCGCGCATCAACACCATCATTTCTGAGAAGGGTTAACTGTCATGAGTGAAAACGAAAAGGTACGGACGATCACCGGGCGGGTCGTCAGCAACAAGATGAACAAAAGCATTTCCGTGGAAGTGGAGCGCCTGGTTCCGCATCCGGTTTACGGGAAATACATCAAGCGTAGCACCAAGCTGATGGCACACGACGAGAACAACGAGTGCCAGGAAGGCGATCTGGTCGAGATCACGTCCTGTCGCCCGCTATCCAAGAACAAGGTCTGGATGCTGCACAAGATCGTCGAGAAGGCGAGATAGCGCCGGTCGCCCTGAATATTGCGAATAGCGAGGAACCCACATGATTCAAATGCAGACGACCCTGGACGTCGCAGATAACAGCGGTGCCCGGAAAGTGATGTGCATCAAGGTGCTGGGCGGCTCCCATCGCCGCTATGCGAACATCGGCGACATCATCAAGGTGAGCGTGAAGGACGCCATCCCCCGCGGCCGCGTCAAGAAAGGCGAGGTATACAACGCGGTGGTGGTGCGTACCCGTAAGGGCGTGCGCCGTCCGGACGGCTCCCTGATCCGCTTCGACGGCAATGCCGCCGTGATCCTGAACAATCAGCACCAGCCACTGGGCACACGTATTTTCGGGCCGGTGACACGCGAGCTGCGCTCCGAGAAGTTCATGAAGATCATCTCGTTGGCGCCGGAAGTACTGTAAGGCAAGGTTATTAAGATGCGTAAGATCAAGAAAGGCGACCAGGTCGTCGTACTGACCGGTAAAGACAAGGGCAAGCGCGGCACCGTGCTCTCTTTCGATGGCGAGGATCGTTTGGTGGTCGAGGGTGTGAACTTGGTGCGTAAGCACCAGAAGCCAAATCCCAATCGCGGCATCAACGGCGGCATCGTGGAAAAGTCCATGTCCATTCACGTGTCCAACGTGGCGCTGTTCAATCCGGGTACCAACAAGCCGGATCGGGTGGGTTTCCGCCTGCTCGCCGACGGCCGTAAGGTTCGCTTCTTCAAGGCGACCAACGAAGTCGTCGACCTCTAACGTAGTAAGAAGTCTCCAACCATGGCCAGATTGCAACAGATTTACAAAGAGCAGATCGTCCCTGAGCTGGTGAAGCGGTTCAATTACGCTTCGGTGATGCAGGTGCCTAAGATTCAGAAAATCACCTTGAACATGGGCGTGGGCGAAGCGGTCGCGGACAAGAAGATTCTGCAGAATGCCGTTGAGGACATGCAGAAGATCTCCGGGCAGAAGCCCGTGATCACCTTCGCGCGGAAGTCCATCGCCGGCTTCAAGATTCGCGAGGGCATGCCCATCGGCTGCAAGGTAACCTTGCGCCGGGACACGATGTACGAGTTCCTGGATCGCTTGATCACCATCGCCATTCCGCGTATCCGTGACTTCCGCGGCCTAAACCCGCGGGCCTTTGATGGCCGTGGCAGCTATTCCATGGGCGTCCGTGAGCAGATCATCTTTCCCGAGATCGATTACGACAAGATCGATGCGCTGCGCGGCATGGACATCACGATAACCACCAGCGCGAAGACCGACGATGAGGCGCGCGCGCTGTTGGAGCAGTTCAAATTTCCGTTCAGGACCTGAGGAAGTCTCATGGCAAAGAAATCGATGATCGCGCGGGAACTGAAGCGCAAGAAACTGGCCGACAAGCTTTACCAGCGCCGTCAGGAGCTGAAGGCCGCCGTGAAGAATCCGAACCTGAGCGACGACGATCGTTTCGAGGCAGGCATGAAGCTGCAGAAGTTGCCGCGTGACTCAGCCCCTTCGCGTGGCCGGAACCGCTGCAACCTGACCGGCCGTCCGCACGGCTACTACCGCAAGTTCGGCCTGGGTCGCAACAAGTTGCGCGAGTCGGTGATGCGGGGCGACGTGCCCGGCGTGGTTAAGGCGAGCTGGTGATTTTCCGGCTTACCGGGAATTTCTAAATACCGTTACATCCTAGATTTGAGAGAGACCAAGTATGAGCATGAGCGATCCGTTGGCGGATATGTTTAGCCGGATCATGAATGGGCAAGCCGCGGGTAAGAAGGACGTTACCCTGCCTTCATCGAAGGTAAAGGTCGCGATCTGCAAGGTGCTCAAGGAGGAAGGCTATATCGAGGATTACCATGTGGCCCAGGAGGCCGGTAAGACCGATCTGACCGTCTCCCTCAAGTACTTCAAGGGTGTGCCGGTCATTGAGTATCTGAGCAGGGTGAGCAAGCCTGGGCGTCGCATCTACAAGCCGAAGGAGGACCTTCCGTCCGTACTCGGGGGCTTGGGCGTGGCGATTGTCTCCACGTCGAAGGGAGTCATGACGGACAAGAATGCTCGTGAACAGGGGCACGGTGGTGAAGTGCTGTGCCTGGTCTCCTAAGGTTCAAGAGAAGGGCTTATTTCAATGTCGAGAGTAGCTAAGAATCCCATCAACCTGCCGAAAGGCGTCGAGGTGAAGCTCGAGGGCCGTCGCCTGACCGTGAAAGGCGGGAAAGGGACCCTGGTTGGTGACCTGCATCCAAATGTGTCGGTCGATGTCGCTGAAGGTGTCATCACCGTTAAGTCGGATCCCACTAACAAGACGGTCAACGCCCTGGCCGGGACCACCCGAGCCAATATCAACAACATGGTCGTCGGCGTCAGCGCCGGCTACGAGCGCAAGCTGACCATGGTGGGCGTCGGTTACCGCGCCGCAGTCAAGGGTAACGTGCTGAGCCTGTCTTTGGGCTTTTCACACCCGGTTGACTTCGCAGCGCCGGAAGGCATCACTCTGGAGACGCCGACCCAGACCGAGATTCTGGTGAAGGGCTGCAACAAGCAGGTGGTCGGCCAGGTAGCCGCCAATATCCGCGCGTATCGTCCGCCGGAGCCTTACAAAGGAAAAGGAATCCGCTATTCCGACGAAGAGATCATCAGAAAAGAAGCGAAGAAGAAGTAAGGTACGGCAATGGACAAGAAAGCATCACGACTCAAAAGAGCGGCCAAGACGCGGCACATTATCCGCGAGAACGGCATCCATCGCCTTACCGTGCACCGGACTCCGCGCCACATTTACGCCCAGGTGTTCTCTAGCGACGGTGCGCAAGTGCTGGCTGCCGCGTCCACGCTGCAGGCTGATGTCAAGGCCAGTGTGTCGGGCACAGGCAATGTCGATGCGGCGAAAGCCGTTGGCAAGATCATTGCCGAGCGGGCCCTGGCAGCCGGCATTTCCAGCGTGGCGTTCGATCGCTCCGGCTTCAAGTACCATGGGCGCGTGAAGGCCCTGGCGGATGCGGCGCGCGAAGCGGGACTGAGTTTCTAGAGGATTACAATGGCAAACATTTCTGCACAGAACAGCAACACCGACGGCCTCCAGGAGAAACTCGTGGCGGTGCGCCGCGTCGCCAAGGTGGTCAAGGGCGGCCGGCAATTCGGCTTCACGGCGTTGACGGTGGTTGGCGACGGCAATGGCCGCGTGGGTTATGGCCTCTGCAAGGCTCGCGAAGTGCCGGTTGCAATCCAGAAGTCCATGGAGCAAGCCCGCAAAAACATGCGCCAGGTGCATCTGAACGGTGACACCCTGCACTACTCCATCATGGCGAGCACCGGAGCGGCCAAGGTCTACATGCAACCGGCGTCGGAAGGTACGGGCATCATCGCGGGTGGCGCCATGCGCGCTGTATTCGAGGTGGTCGGCGTGCATAACGTGCTGGCCAAGTGCATCGGCACCAACAATCCAATCAACGTGGTGCGCGCAACGATCAAGGGTCTCACCGAAATCCGCGATCCCAAGTTCATCGCGGCCAAGCGCGGCAAGAGCGCCGGCGAATTGACGGGGCAGGGCAAATGAGCGAAAAGCGACTGAAAGTTACCCAGATCAAAAGCAAGTTCGGGCGTCTGGAATCGCACCGCCAGTGTCTGGCTGGTCTTGGCATCCGCCGCATGCACCATACGGTGACGGTGGCTGATACGCCGTCGATCCGCGGGATGATTGCCAAAGTCTCGTATCTGTTGAAGATTGAGGAAGTTTGAATATGTTTCTCAACACCATAGCACCTGGCGAAGGTAGCAAGAAGAAACGTAAGCGCGTCGGACGCGGCATTGGCTCGACCCTGGGCAAGACCTGCGGTCGTGGCCACAAGGGCCAGCATGCCCGCGCTGGCGGCTTTCACAAGGTCGGATTCGAAGGCGGCCAGATGCCGCTGCAGCGCCGACTGCCCAAGGTGGGTTTTCGCTCACGTAAGAAGGCTTTTGTAAGCGAAGTGCGCCTATCGGAAATTGAGAAGCTGTCTTCCGAGGTGGTGGACTTGGCGGTGCTGAAGGCAGCCAATCTCGTCGCTGCGCAGGTCAAGAAGGTTAAGGTGATCGACTCTGGCGAGTTGACGCGGGCTGTTACGTTGAAAGGGATTCTGGCCACCAAGGGTGCGCGTGCAGTCATCGAAAAGAACGGCGGCAAAGTCGAGGCTTAAGTGAACACTACGACGTCGGCGCTCTCTGACAGATTCGGACGATTGACGGAGCTGCGGCAGCGGCTCCTTTTCGTCCTTGGGGCTTTGTTCGTATACCGTGTCGGTGCACACATTCCCATTCCGGGTGTGGACCCCAAGGCCCTGGCCAGCATGTTCCAGCAGCAGGGCGGCGGCATCCTGGACATGGTGAACATGTTCTCGGGTGGCGCGCTGAAGCGCCTGAGTATCTTTGCCCTAGGAATCATGCCGTATATTTCCGCGTCCATCATCCTGCAGTTGATGGCAGTGGTCATTCCGACCCTGGAACAGATCAAGAAGGAAGGCGAGTCGGGGCGCAAGAAGATCAACCAGTACACCCGCTACGCTACCGTCGTGTTGGCGAGCTTTCAGGCGGTCGGTGTATCCATGGCCCTGCAGAACCAGACGGCCTCGGGAATCCCGGTGGTGACCAACCCCGGTTTCCACTTCGTCTTTGTGACTGCGATCTCGTTGGTGGCCGGCACGATCTTCCTGATGTGGCTGGGTGAACAGGTCACCGAGCGCGGAATCGGCAATGGCATTTCCATCATCATCTTCTCAGGTATCGTCGCAGGCCTGCCGACCGCCATTGGTGGGACCTTGGAGCTGGCTCGTACCGGTGAGATGGGCACGTTCAGCATCATTGCCCTGTTCGCCATCGCTATTGGCGTGACGGCGGTGGTCGTCTTTGTCGAGCGTGGGCAGCGCCGCATCACCATCAATTATGCGAAGCGCCAAGAGGGCCGGCGCATGTACGCCGCTCACAAGAGCTTCCTGCCGTTGAAGCTGAATATGTCGGGCGTGATCCCGCCGATCTTTGCGTCCAGCATCATCCTCTTTCCGGCCACGATTGCCGGCTGGTTTGGCAATTCGGAAAGCCTGGGCTGGTTGCAGGACATAGCCACGACGCTGTCTCCCGGTCAGCCTCTGTATGTTCTCTGCTATGCGGCAGCGATCGTGTTCTTCTGCTTCTTCTACGCCGCTCTGGTTTTCAATTCGAATGAAACGGCGGAGAACCTGAAGAAGTCCGGAGCCTTCATTCCTGGGGTTAGGCCAGGGCAGCAGACCGCCAGCTATATCGATGGGGTAATGACCCGGTTGACCATGGCAGGCTCCATTTACATTACCTTGGTCTGCCTGTTGCCGGAGTTTCTGATCGTATACTGGAATGTGCCGTTCTACTTCGGCGGTACCTCCTTGCTGATTATCGTCGTGGTGGTGATGGATTTCATGTCGCAGGTCCAGACCTACATCATCTCGCACCAGTACGAAGGGCTGATGAAGAAGTCGAATATCAAGTTCGGCAAGTAAGCAGGATTTAGTTCAAGCACGTTAAGAGATATCGTCATGAAAGTTCGCGCATCCGTAAAGAAGATCTGCAGAAACTGCAAGGTTCTCAAGAGAAAAGGCACCGTCCGGATCATCTGCAAAGACGCTCGTCACAAGCAGCGTCAGGGCTAGAGTTTGCCTCTCAATAGTTAAAGATGTTAACATTCGAAATTCGGCGATAACCCGCCGGTCAGGTCTGGAGATAGTTTAGATGGCACGCATTTCCGGGATTAACATTCCCGATCATAAGCACGTTGTGATTTCGCTTACTGCGATTTACGGTATTGGCCGTACGCGGGCGGCGAAGATCTGTGACAGGGTCGGGGTTGAGCCTTCCAAGAAAGTGAAGGAACTTACCGACGATCAGATCGAGCGCATTCGCGAGGAAGTCGGCAAGTTCGTCGTGGAAGGCGATCTCAGAAGAGAGGTTGCCATGAATATCAAGCGTTTGATGGATCTCGGCTGCTACAGGGGATTGCGTCATCGCAGGGGCTTGCCGGTTCGCGGCCAGCGTACCCGCACCAACGCTCGTACCCGCAAGGGGCCGCGCCGTCCCATTCGTAAATAAGTTTTGAGGTTGCAGGATAATGGCCCAAGCCAGTCGCTCCGCTAAGCGCATCAAGAGGGATATCTCCGACGGTATCGCTCATATCAGTGCTTCGTTCAACAACACCATCATCACGATCACCGACCGCAAGGGTAACACCTTGGCCTGGGCCACCGCCGGCGCCTCCGGATTCCGTGGTTCGCGCAAGAGCACCCCGTTCGCTGCACAGGTTGCCGCCGAGAAGGCGGGCAGTGTAGCCAAGGAGTACGGGATCAAGAACCTGGATGTTCGCATCAAAGGTCCCGGCCCGGGTCGGGAATCCGCGGTGCGCTCCTTGAACAACCTCGGTTTCAAGATCACCAACATCATTGACGGCACACCCATCCCGCACAACGGGTGCCGTCCGCCGAAAAAGCGTCGCGTCTGAGTCTGGAGTATTGATAGATGGCAAGGTATTTAGGTCCCACGTGTAAACTGAGCCGACGGGAAGGCACAGATCTTTTCCTCAAGGCACGCGGCAAGTCCATTACGGAAAAGTGCAAGCTGGATCAGCAGCCGGGGCAGCATGGCTCCAAGCGCGCCCGGCTGTCGGACTATGCCGTTCAGTTGCGCGAGAAGCAGAAAATGCGCCGTATCTACGGTGTGCTAGAGCGCCAGTTCCGCAACTACTATGCTACGGCGGCGCAGAAGAAAGGCTCGACCGGGGAGAACCTGCTCAGTATCTTGGAATCGCGCCTGGACAACGTGGTTTACCGGATGGGCTTTGCCTCCACTCGTTCCGAGGCTCGGCAGTTGGTGAGCCACAAGGCGATCCTGGTCAACGGCAAAGTGTTGAACATCCCGTCCTACCAGGTGCGTAGCGGGGATGTGATCAGCATTCGGGAAAAGTCCAAGGCGCAACAGCGTATCAAGGACGCTTTGCAGGTTTCCGAGCAGTATGGCTTCCCGTCCTGGGTTGATGTCGACACGCAGAAGATGTCCGGCGTCTTTAAGTCCACGCCGGATCGCGCCGAATTGGGCTCCGAGCTGAATGAACAGCTGGTCGTCGAGTTGTACTCGAAATAAGACTTTTGAAGGTTAATTGATGCATAGTTTTCTTGCAGACCTGATCAAACCCCGCTTAGTTGACGTCAGTCCCGTAGACAAAAACAGCGCACGGATTGTGATTGAGCCTCTGGAGAGAGGTTTTGGCCATACCTTGGGCAACGCACTCCGGCGAGTTTTGCTCTCGGCTATTCCGGGCTGTGCGGTCACGGAAGTAGCCATTGAAGGTGTCCTGCATGAGTACTCCACCATCGAGGGTGTGCAGGAGGACGTCATCGACATCCTGCTCAACCTGAAAAACCTGGCTATCCGTGTGGAGCACGGCCATAGTGCCAATCTTCGCCTGAACAAGACCGGGCCTGGGGCGGTGACCGCAGCGGATATCGAAACGACACACGACGTCGAGATCGTGAACCCGGGGCTGGTGATAGCGAACCTGACCTCCAGTGGCAAATTGAACATGAACCTGAAGGTCGAGAAAGGGCGCGGTTACCAGCCGGTGGCGCAGCGTCTGGCGGCTGGTTCGGAAACGGCGGTGGGATCGTTGCATTTGGATGCGTCGTTCAGCCCGATACGGAAGGTGTCCTACGTGGTGGAAAGCGCCCGTGTGGAGCAGCGTACCGATCTGGACAAGCTGATCATTGAGCTTGAGACCAACGGTACGGTCGACCCAGAGCAGGCCGTGCGGCATGCTGCCTCGATCCTCAATGACCACCTTTCCATTTTCGTGGATCTGAAGGGGCCTGTGGCCAAGGGCGTGGCGGAAGAGAAGCCGTCGTTCGATCCTCTGCTTCTGCGTCCGGTGGACGATCTGGAACTGACGGTGCGTTCAGCGAACTGCCTCAAGGCGGAAAACATTTTCTACATCGGCGATCTGATTCAGAGGACCGAGGTCGATTTGCTGAAAACCCCGAACCTGGGTAAGAAGTCTCTCACGGAGATCAAGGATGTACTCGCCACCAAGGGGTTGTCCCTGGGGATGCGGCTGGAGAATTGGCCGCCGGAAGGGCTCAGGAAAGACTGATTTGGCAGATCATCGTTAAAAAGAATAGGGCATTGCAATGCGTCACGGTAACTCCGGCAGAAAGTTCAGCATCACCAGCAGCCACAAGAAGGCGCTGTTTAGAAATATGATGGTCTCGCTGTTCCAGAATGAGATCATCAAGACCACCTTGCCTAAGGCAAAGGAAATCCGGCGCTATGCCGAGCCTTTGATCACGCTGTCCAAGAACGATACGTTGGCTGCGAAGCGCTTGGCGTTCGCGCGTTTGCGTGACCGTGAGGCCGTCACCAAGTTATTCAACGAGTTGGGACCGCGTTATGCGGGCCGGCCGGGTGGTTACCTGCGGGTCTTGAAGTGCGGCTTCCGGGCTGGCGATTCGGCCCCCATGGCCTATGTGGAACTGGTGGACCGTCCGGAACAGCCAGAGTAATCCTCGCAAGGCCCCAAGTGGGGCGCGCGCAAAAGGCGGTCGGGTTTTTCCCGGCCGCCTTTTTTGTTTTTCACAAGCTCTCAGTCATCCAGACTGCAGGCATGTTTCCCCGGAAGTCCCGTCAACTGGGACTTGTCGTGTCCTGAAGCCGGAAATGGCGTCAAGGCCCCGAGGGTATGTTCGTCCAGGGTACTGATGGTGGCCTGGGTTCTTAGGAAACAAAAGTTCTCGAAAGGCACCGGCACCGGGATAGGGGCGTTGACGCCTGCTGGCTTCTGGCCGAAGCGGGTCACTTCCGGATAAATGTATTCCCCGATCGGCGCGGTATAGCTGCCGGTGGTCAGGCCCGAGGGCAGTTTCACGGGCGCGTGGCCGATGATCTGGGCACGGACATCGCGGCGAACTGCGCGCGCGTCATCCTTGGCCGGCCAGGTATTGCGAAAGCGCCCGAGTTGGGGTCCATTGGACGGAAACAGTCCGACCGGGCCACTGATGGATGTTCCGGTTTCATCGAGGCCGGTATCGATCAGTCGGATTTCGACGTTCCTTGAAGGATCAGTGGTGAAGCCGACGATGCGGAAGCGGGTCGTTTCTTCCTGTGACACGTCGAAAGGTTCACCCTTGCTGCCTTGTAGCGCTTCTTCGATGTAGACATAGGCGTCGGGGGCGCCGGGTGAGGTATAGATGCCCAGTTCAGCGTCCAGCCCGTGCGCCGCCACCAGGAAATCCCCATGATCGTCGCGGGCAATCATGCCGACCACGGTTACGTAGTCTCCTTCGGCCAAGGGCACAGGCTTACTGGGGTCGCAGTTCACCGCTGGAGCATCCGGTGACGCGGGCGGGCCGAGCGGGTTGCCGGTTCCCGCACAGGTAAAGCGGAACTGATTGGGTGCCGCCGGGCGGTTGCTAGCGGGGCACCTTTTGTCGGGGTCGGCGTTGTGCGGAATGCAGACAGGAAATCCAGTCTTCGCGTGCACCGGCGAGTTGTCCGGGTCCAGGGCAAAGCGCTGATCCAGCGTCGTGCTGGGCAGGGAGTAAATGCCCTCGGGGTCGTTGAGGCGCACTCGTACCGCCTTGGCGGCGCCGGCCGCACCTACCGTGAATTCAGAGGTGTTGCGGTCGATGCTGGCAATTGGGCCGGCCGTCATGTGCAAGCCGCCCTGGGAAATGTGGACGACGCCCGCAATGTACTCGCCATTGACGATGTTTCCGATGGTTTCCGCCTCGAAGGGCACGGTGGGCGGTGGACTGTCGCGCAAGGCCAATCCGCTTTGTGCCTGGGCGCTGGCGGCAAAACTGTGAGTGGCCGGATTCCAGCGGAAAAGTTCTTGGGCCGTCAGATATTGTCCCGGCATGACGATCAACAGGTTTTTCGGAAGTGTCACCGGAATTCCGCGGATGGTGAGGGTCGCTCGGCTGAGAGGGTCGGAAGGGTTTGCAAGGGTGAACGCCTCGATATGCCCGACTAGGTTAAAGGACCCATTCGGCGCGGATAGCGCTGCGCCGCTGTGCATTGATACCAGTCCGGCCAGTAGCAAACCAGCCAGCGCGGGGGTGTTCTTTCGGTCGTGGTGGTTCATGTCAATCTCCCAATGACGAGTGGACGGCGGTAAATGAAGTGGAAGCCGGGGTTGAAGGGGCGCTTTCGATGATCTCCGGTGGGAAGCCATGCATACGGGCGGGCGAGAACACGAGTCGCAGACCCGGTTCCAAAGGGCGGCCATTGAAGCGGGCGAGCGCCTGGAGCAGCGACCGTTCATGCAAGCGCGGCCCTGCTTCGGCCAGGCTTTCGACCAGGGCGGTACCGGCCAGCCGCCCCAAGGATTCCCAGATGGACGCGCGTCTGGCTGCCAGATCCGCCAGCATGGCCGTGGGTACAGGCAAAGCGGCGAACACGCGCCACCCTGGCGGAACATCCGCCGGAATGGCGTGCATCAGGGTCAGGCAACCGAGGCAGGCTGCACCGCGCTGCGTTTTGTTGGTGAGCAGCTGTCGCAAGCTATCGGAAGCCTGTTTGCCCACCATGAAGACACGCACGGCGCCTGAGTTGTCGACGGAGGCTGAAGTCGGAATTCCAAGTCGGTCCCATGGTTTGCGGCTGCCCAGCAGGACCTCCGTTCCCACGCCTGGACAGGCGTCGCGCATGGCCTGGACTAACCCGGTGTAAAGCTCCCTCAGGCTGGGTAGCAGAGGGGCGGTCCACGACGTGTTCAAATCAGCGGTTTCAACACGGGGGGTGAGGCTCGCAACATGGCTGACGCGAAAGCGCCGCTGCCAGTCCTCTAATTCCCGGCCTGATTCGACGCCCGCCTCGCTCCCCAGCCAGCCTCCTGCAAGGGCGTATAGCTGATTGCCGGCCATGAGCCGTTGAATTTCGCCCAGGGGGGCGAAGTGCAAGCTCACGTGGCGCCCATGGATGCCGCCTGCGGCATTGGCGGCATCGACCGTTTCAAGCAAGCCTTTTTGTATGCTCATGGCCGCAGTGTCACCGGCCCGTGTCGGGATGGGCACGCCGATGCGGACGCGATCATGGCTGACACCGGGGGGCAGATCAGCGGGACTGCCCAGACGGTGCAGGTAGGCGATCAAGGCGCGGCGTTCAGCCGCTTTCAGCCGGAAACGTGGCATCGCCATGGAAAGGCTGCGGCCGCCCCGTCCCGCGCCTTTTTCGATCGCGGCCAGCACCGCCTCGTCATTGGCGAAGGCCGGCAAGCCGCCGTCCTCGCGAAAAAGCCGGCCTGAATCCAGGGGTGGGATAGGTTGGCCTCCCTCTATGCCGCCTTCGCCGAGCGGGCCGTGGCACCGCGCGCAGGCACTGAATTCCGCGGGCAGACCGGCTGTGGTGGCGGCCGCGCCCAGTTGCCAGGGCCTATGTCCCTGATATAGGGCTCGTCCCAATTCCGCCGGCATTGCCGCTTCGCAGCAGCGGGCGGCACTGCACAGAAGCAGCAGGGCGTAACCGCAACCGCGACTGAAGGCCCGGGATTTCACGCGCTCACCGCCTGCATAGCCGCCATCAATTGCTGGACACCCGGCAGGCCAAACTGGCGCGACCAGCGCTGTTTGGCCGCGCATCCAATCCAGAGCGTGGCCGCATGGTCCTCGGGCCGGCCGGTCGCGCTGTCGAAAGCGCGCCAGACGCGGTTCAAGGCTGGTTCTTCGCCGGTCAACAGCAACCACTGCTGGGGCAGTCCCACCTGCGTCTTGAACTTCGCGGCATACGCCGCCAGGGCGTCGGGTGTGTCGTTGCTTGGGTCAAGGCTGATGGATAGAAGTAGACCCGGTGCATGACGCCGTTGCAGATGCGCCTGGACATTGCGCATCAGGGCGGTCTGCATGGGACAGAAACTGGTGCAGCGGGTGTAGAAGAAACTGATGATCACCGGTCCCTGCGCCAGCAATTCAGGGAGCCGGTGTTCGCTTCCGCCGCTGTCCATCAGTCGCACGTCAGGGATTTCCGGCGTCTCAGCGGTTTCGTCGGCCGCGATGATCTTGAGACTCCAGGGCAGCAGGGCCAAGAAGCCTAGAAATTGGCGGCGCGAGAGGAGAACGCGATGGCCACGGGGTGTCATCACGGCTTGCCTACGTCGTGGCGGCCGAGTCCGGCGTCGCGGAAGGCGAGGTTCTGGGATGCACTGGACACCAGCCAGTCGTAGCGGCCCGCGTGCGGCAAGGTCACCGTGGCAGCGTAGAGCCCTGGGGACGCTTCCCGCATGGGGGTCCTCTGTTGCCAGGCCGTGCGGCGATCGAACACCAGCAAGGTCAGGTCCTTCACGCCGGTCAGCTCCCGTGTTCCGGAGTCCAACGGCTGTTCCAGACGCACCCGCACCGTGCGGGTCAAGGGTGCCGCACCGGGCGGGCTGGAAAGGCTTTCCAGGCTCGCCTTGGGATGGGGAACTGCGGTTGAAGCTTGCGCCACTGCGGCTGGCAGGTTCACGGAAACACAGGCGGCCAGCCGCGGGTTGACGCCCCCCAGGATCAGCGTGTGGGCACCGGCCTGCTCGCTGCGCACGGGCACCTGGTAGCGACCCGGCGCGGTTTCCGAAAGGGCGGTGTCCAATACCATCAAACCCAGCGCGCTGCGGCGGTAGTTGGAAAAGCTGCCGGACGGAGCCATCATCCCTTCCGCGTACTGATAGATGACGCCATCCGCGGGGTTTGCAACCAATAGGCCCTGGCCCGCCGGCTCCGGAGCGATGCGAAGCCCCGGCGGGGCGTCCGGCGCAGGCCGACCGGTGCTGATGTCCACCGGGTGCACCTGCCCGGTGCGCAAATCGGTCAGAGAGAGCAGCGACGCCTTCCCGTTGCGGGTGCTGTGCACATAGGCGAAATCGTCGGTGAAAGCGATCGTGTCCGCATCGGCAGTCACCGTCGAGACACCCAGTTCACGGCCAGTCGCGACATCGACCGCTCCGGCTTGAGCCCTGTCCCGGCTCAGCCACAGCAGGCGGCGGCCACCGTCAAACAGTTCCACGGCGCTCAGGGACTCTGCGCCCGCGATCTGCAGAATGCGCTCCGCTTGCTCGCTCGGGGATTGGGGGTCGAGCCAGGCCAGCCTGCCATCGGCCAGCGCCACGATCAGCCGTTGAGCCTGTCGGCTCCAGCGTGCGGACAGGATCGCCGCCGGCATCGGCCAGCGCCGGACACTCCCAGGCTGCCCGGATGGGTCCGCTTGCCAGAGCTGGATTTCTGACCGTACGCCGTTATGCCAGGCAAAGACGCCCTGCGTTTCGGCGGCTATCGCGCCAACCACCGCAGGTGCGTTGGCCCAGCGGGGCGCGCCGTCCGGATGGGCGGCATCCAGCCAGCCCAGTTTTTGAGCATCGGGCGCAACGATCCAAAGCCCGCGTTCGTCCCCGGACTTGACCAGGGCGGCCGGGCCCGCGGGTACATCCAGGGTTGCGGTGACGGCGCGGCGCTGCGTGTCCACCAGTGAGAGCCGGCCATGGTCGCTGTCGCGGGTATGCACCCACAGTTGGAAGCGCCGAGGCAACAGCGCCCAGTGGCCGACGTCTCCCGGCAGCGTGATGATGGACTCCAGCTTGGCGTTGTTGATCCCCACAAAGGGATTGATGAAGGCCAGGCTGCGGTCGCCGTTGAAGGTCAGCAGGCGCCAGCGGTTGAGGTCGATTTCCGCGGCGCCGGCGATTTTCTGGCTTGCGAGATGGCGGACCTGATCATGGCAACCCAGTTCCGCATCGGACAGGGCATGCCGCTCGGGGCGCAGCCAGGCGGCCAATTGTCCGCGTTGATAACGGAGCGGCTGGCCGGTGACGGCGTCTGCCAACTGAACATCCAGGGTGCCGATGCCGCGCTCCGCTGTTTCACTGGAAAGCGGATTGTATTGCCAGCTGACACGGACGCCTTCGTTTACGCTGGTCTGGACCTGCGCGCTGGCAATACCCGTCAGAGCAAGCAAGGCGAACATAAAGGTCTGAGCCGGGCGGTAAAGGCGCATCCTTCAACTCCTCAGGAGCCATAGGTCGCTGATGGCCACGTGGGAAAAACGCCGGTTGCCTAACAGGGACACGTCGAAACAGGCTTCGGCAATCTCCGCCTGTCCCAGGGCCCTGGCGCCGACGAAGGGTGCCGCGGGTGGGCTACGTGTGGACAGGACGCTGCCGTTGATGCCGGATTTGACCATCGGCAGACTGAACTCGCTTTGTGGGGCACCGCCCAGGCGAAGCCAGAGCTGGGCGATGAAGGGCGTCTGCACGGTGCGAGTGGGTATGCCCTGGGTGTAACCGCTAACAAAGGCGCCAACACCGCGCACGCCTGGCGGCAGGTGGATACGGATGACGGCATGGGACGGGTCGGGCACATCGTCTGGGTTGACGGCTACCAGCAACGCGTCGCCGGTCCAGAAGTTGAGATCCACATCGTTTCGCGAGGCCTCATGCAGGGTGATCTGACGGCCCGAGGTATCGAGCCGGACGACGAATCCGTCGCCGAAGTCCAAGCGGGAGTTGCCGGCATTGAACACGGTTCTTGGCGGGCGCAGTTGGCCGGTTTCTGGGTTGATGTTCCAACTGATGATGTGGGTGAATAGGGTGTGTGTATCCACTTGAACCAAATTCTTGACGGTCATCGCGTTTCTCCTTTGCGCTGGAAGCTGGACTCAGTTCAGTACCCATGGCGTGAGGCGGCGTGGCGAATACTGCGGTCATGCTTTCCCGTCCGAGCCTTAGGGCCACTGTTATTGCAGCCGCGACCCGGATGGGCTTGGTTCCACCCGGAAGATTCCCCACAGTCCACCGTCCCAAAGGAAACTTGCCTGACTATGGAACAGGTAGTCCATGGCTACCTGCTCCGCGCCTCCGGCGGTGACTTCCAGGGATATGCCCATCATGGGACCGAAGCCGTTGAAGCTGCCCTGATCGATCTGCGTTCCGGGATGGGCCTCAAAGCGCCGTCCGTCGGCGCTCCAAGGGTAGGGGTTCCAATGATGGCCGTGCAGTGTCAGCGCCTGCTGACGCGTATGCCCGCCGGGGTGGACGATGTGCAAGCGCACGTGGTCGCCTGCCTGCGCCTTGAAGATGGGTGTCTCTGGGTCACAGACCAGCCCCTTGAGCTTTGTGATACCACTGGCGCAGCCCTTCCCTTCCGGGCGAGAGCTGAAGACTTGCGCATAGTCCTGCTCATTGCGGCTGCCGAAGTCCAGGGAAGGGTCGTTGCCGCGGCGCGCCCATAGGGGTTCGGTCTTGTAATTGATGGCCTTGACGCCGTAGTCGTCGGGCTCCTCGGCACCCGAGAGGTCCGGCACCGGGAAGCCCCCCTGGGTGGCGCTGACCGCGTCTTGCATGACGAACACGTGCTCCAAGAAGCAATCGCCGCCCGGCTTGCACACCCGTGCGCTGAGCTGGCTGTGGAGCAAGTCCGGTGGCTGCTCGCCGCTGCATTGCCGCGCCGGGGTCGTGGCGGGGCAGACCTTGGCGTTCTCGGGCTCGATGACCAGTGCGCCGATCAAACCGTGGGTCACATGCTTGATCGGGTCGCCAAAACTGGTCAGCGGCAGCGCACCAAATTCCACCGGCTTGTTGGAGTCGGCCAGGAACTCGGTTGCACTCCACATGTAGGTGGTCCGGCAACGATCTTCATCGGGATGTCCGGATGGACAAGCTGGGACGAGGTTGCCCTGCGACTGCGGTTCCATTGCGGCTGGCCTGGCACCCATGACGGTGACTGGAGCTTTGTGCAACGAGCTATTTGGTGCAGCCGATGCTATGCGTCCGTTGTGGCCGAAATTGCCACCGGACGCGTGAAGGGGATGCTGGGCAAGGCGGGGGACAGTCAAACCGACGCTGGACGACATGCGGAACTGATTGAGGTTGAAGCCATCAGCGATCATGGGAAGGAAATTGAAATAGGCCTGCGCCTCGGTCACGGCGTCACCGGTTGCGATGTTCGGGCCGTCGCGAAGATCCTCCGGCAGCAGGTTGCGCAAGGTCAGCTTGATGCAGTCGCCGGCCTGGGCTCTGAGCACCAAGGGTTCCGGCCGCCGCTGGCGTGATTTGAAAGCCTTCCTCAATGCCGAGAGAACCTCCGAGTTGAGGGCCTGGTCCGGGTTTTCGGTGTTGGAAGCCACGAAGATCAGGGCATTCCGGTCCTCGATGCCGAAGCGTTGGTTGTAGCTGAGGCCAGTCGGTGCGCGGCTGTCGCAGTTTTCGTACAGGTCGCACACGCGGACGGCGCTGACATCGAATTGGCGGGGATGCGCATCTTTGTCTGGTGTACACAGGTTATCGGCCGCCGCGTCGTTGCGCTGTGGCGCAGGAATATTAGGCAGTTGCGCCACGCGCTCGACCCATTCGGCAGGACAGTTTTCGCTGGCGTCGGCCCCTTCGCGCTTCGCGCCGCAGATCCGCATAAGGCCCCACATGCCGTCCCAAAGTTGATCGATGGACGAACCGTAATACAGGTAGTCCACGTAGGAGGCATCCAGGCCGGGGGCGGGTATTTCGAACTCGAAATGTTCCGAGATGCCCAAGGGCTGCGCGTTGACGTAGCCGGAGCTCGGATTGCCCGGCATGCGGTGCCACTTGATTCCATTCATGGCAAAGACGTGCTGGGCTTCCTGGGCGCCCTGGATCAGGCGGATCTGCACCGGGTCTCCCTCGTAGGCCGCCAGGATGGGGGTGGCCGGATCGCCCATCACACGCCAGGGATCGGCATTGGCAATCTGTGCCCCAGGTCCACCCGATCTTACGCAGATATTGGACTTCCCGCGCTCTTCATCGTTGTAAAGCGCGCAGTTGAAGTCACGCCGCCACTGTTCCACCTCGCTGACCACCTGTTTCAGCTCGCCGCTCTTGCCCTGGTTCCGCAGAATGGCGCGGGTCACCGGCGAAACCAGTTCCAGCGCGTCCTTGCTGTGGGCAAAGCTGGCGTAGCTCGCGGTGGCGAGCTTGCGGTCGCGCTTGGCATGGGGCTCCGTGGCTAGACTGTTGGCCAGGTCGCCGGTGCAATCCAACTGCCCCGGTTTGCAGCGGGTCTGGGAGTAGTCGAAGCCGCCTAGCCGCGGGTTGCCTTTGACCTCGGTGATACGCAGGGCGACAGGTTCCTGGCGGTAGTTGACCAGCTGCGTGCCAGGGTCCTCCGAGGAGATGGCTAAAGGCCTTGGCACCTGGCTTGCCACCTGGCGCTGGCCGAAGCGGCGCGCGGAGACATCGCGGGTTTCGGGATTGATGGGCTCCAGCGCGGTGTTATAGACGCCGGCGAAATCGGCGATGGCGACGGTGAATTCCCGGCGGGTCTGATCAGCTTCGCCATGCGGGCAGGGTTGGGTTGGGCCAGCCAGCGGGTTGGAGCCCGGAGCGCCCAGGCATTGCGGCGCGATGATGTTGGCCTGGGTCGCGGTGGGGCCACCGTCTTCGCGTACCTGCAGCGGACGACTCGGCTTGATGATATTCAGGGGAATCTCATGGGGGCTTGGAATCAGCAGATCGGCGCCTCCCAGCAGCAGATACTGGGCCTCATCCCGGGCTTTCAAGCACTGAGGGTCGGAGCGCTCCGCACAAGCGCGCAGCTGTGCCAGGCGTTGGGCGGCCGTTTCGGGCGGGGTGCCGGGTCGTGTCCACACCGAGTTGGGCGGTTCGATCACCAGGCCGGCGTAGAGCCCGTGCTGCTGGTGGGAACTGGGTCCCATGTGGTCGTGGGTAAAGACGGTACGCAGGGTGTTGTCGCGGTAGATGCCTTCCCCGGTCGGTTGCCGCACCAGGATGGAGTCGGCCCACCAGCGCTGGGTGGTGCGCTGGGCGCCGCAGAGGGGGTGTTCATGCTCGAGCCTGAGTTCGTAGGCATGATCGCTTTCGCCCGGATCCTGCGCAGGGCAGATGCCTTTCTGGAATAGCTTCGCGTAGCGGGCTTCCGCGCGGTGCTCGTAGATGTCGCCACCCGGGCGGAACAGCGGATGCGGCTGCGGTTTCCAGCGCTTGTCGCCGGTGGTGCGCCAGTGGGCGAAGATGCGCTCGCGCACCTCGTCGGGCGAGAAGGTGCTGTCCTCGTAGTTCCAGCCATTGCCGGAGCCGTCGGAGGCGGTGACGTCGAACTTCACCAGGTGAATATGCTGGCCGATGGTGTCCGTGGGGGTGAATACCTGGAAGTCGTCCACCGCCAGGGCACTGGGCACGAAATTGCTGGATTTGAAGTTGATGCACTCCCCGGAATTGGCGCGGAAGAACAGGGGTTCCGGCAGACGGCTACGGGTATTGGGATCGATGATGTCCTTGATGTCATTTTCCAGGATGACGATGCGTCCCTGGGGATCGAACCAGCCATGGCGGTTCACGGTCAGTTCGGTCTGGATGAAGGCGGCGCGGTAGTTTCGCGTCGGCGCTTCGGCCGGGCAGGGGTTGGCGAAAGGGGCACCGGCGGCGCGCTGCAGACCGTTGACGTAGAACAGGGGGTCCTCGCCCTTGTCCTCGTCCCGCTCGTGCTGGTTCTCCACCGAGTTTGACCAAGCGGTGCGATAGGCTTTGAAGCCCTGGTACCAGGTCGGATGTGCCTCGGGCGCTGGTGGATGCTCCACCTTGATGCGGCGGGCCGGGCCTGCTTCGTCGTCCAGTTCGCCCTCGTGGAATTTCATGGCGTTCCGTTCTTGCGGTTCTCCGCGGTGCTCCAGGGGCTTGATCTGGATCGTGTCCCAATTGCGCGCCAGGGCTTCCACCGACGTGGGGTTCTGGGCGTAAACCTTCTGCGCGATGAGCCGGGCGGCCTCGCCGCCTTTTTCCAGGGCCGCAGCCACCACGGCGGGATCTTCGGGCCCCTTCAAGCGGCTTGCCACCCGGTTGCCCTGTGCGTCGAAGCTCGTGATGTGATGCCGGGGCAGGCCGCCATTGACGATCTGGTCCGCGGCGGGCTCAAGGTCCAGCGAGGCCTGGTAGCCGGGCGCCAGCACGTCCATGTCCAGGGGCGGCTGCGGCGGGCGGTGCCCGGCCTCACCCGCGATGTAGAAGGGGTAGCCGCCGAATTGCGGGCCAGGCATGGGTGCCAGGGCCATTCCGGGAATGGGCACCAGCGCCGGGCTTTCGATCCCTTCCTTCACCTCGGCATCCGGCAGGTTGCGTCCGCGCGGGTTCTTGACCGGGTCGAACACGCCCTTGCCACCGTCTTCGAAGCTGTCGTGCACGCGCCAGAGTTCCCACATGCCCTGGGCGAAATGGGGATAGAGGTGGCAGTGGAAGATCGAATCGCCGGGTGTGTAATTACGGTTGCCGGAGCCCCCGAACTCGATGCCGTAGCTGAAGGTGGCGCCGGGCGAGATGGTTTGCGAATCCAGGTAGGTGGAATTGGGCTCACTGCCGTCCATCACCCACTGGTGGGCGTGCAGGTGAAAGACGTGGGTTTCCTTGGGGCCGGCGTGGATGTTGCGAAAGCGTACCGGATCGCCCAGATAGGAGTGGTGCACGTTGGACGGATCGTCGGGATACATCGCGCCGATGGGCTTCTGTCCGGAGGCATCCCACTTCAGGATCAGCGCCGGGTCGCCATTGGCCCAGGAGCTGAGGAAGAACTCCTCGGCGCGGCACTCGGCGCAATCCTTCACTACCCCGACGCCGCGCTGGGACTGGGTGCCCATCACCAGAGATCCCATGCTGGCCACCCCGTAATTGATGCCCATGCCGTCCTTGATGTAGTGCAGCGGATTGCCCTCGTCCTCCAACTCGGCGAAGGCCTGCTGGGCATGCACCTCGTCGTGCATGATCACGGTGAATTCGCGAAAGGACAGGCAGTTGGTGTCGCCGTAGACCCGGTCGGGCAGCCCGTGCTTGTTCAGCCCGCAGCTGCTGCGGTGGAGTTCGTCCTGAACGATCACGGCATTGAGGTCGCCGTGCACCAGGTTGCGGTCATCATCCAGCATGTTCAGGATGGGCAAGCCATGACGGGTTTCCTCGTAATCGATGCGGGCATAGGGATGGTGGGTCGCACCGCTTCCGGTCACCTGGGAAAGCTCCTGTCCCGTGACCTGCGAGCGGTACCAGCGCGAGCCGACCGGCTCCACATTCACCGCTCCGAACAGACCGAGGCCGATCTGTCCGCCATCCCCTTCACCCCCCACCGGGGCTGCGGTGGAATGGGCGAAATAAGTGCCTTCCTTGCTCCCGCGCAGGCGGATCATGGCATGATCGCCGGGTGCCACCAGGGACCCCAGCCGCGTCAATTCCGCCTTTTTTGGGGAACCGGTTTTGGGGCTGAAGACCAGGCCTTGTCGCCCGCTCAGACCCACATTCGAGCCGTCGCCGCCACACACGTAATCCTTGGGGCATTCGCTGGCGCTAATGGGCGCATATTCCAGTCCGTTGACATGAAAGGACGCGGCGCGGGTGAAGGGCGCGTCCTTGCTCACCTTCTCAGCAGACACCAACTGGCGCGAGGCGGGCGCGCCGGCCTGGGCTTCCACGTGCTGGGTCAGCTTGTCGCCATACTCCGGCGGGATGCCGCCCTCCTCGGTCCATTGTGGCGAGAGCAAGTTGTGGAAAGTCACATCCAGGCATTCGCGCTCGTGAACTCGAAGTACCAGGGGACGCGGGCGCTTGTCGCTCCGTAGGCGCACATGCCCGGCGATCTTGCGGGCGAAGCCGGGTTTTTCCAGCAACTCGCGGCTCAGCGCTTGGGACTCCACCTCGCGGGTGTCCGGGTCGTCATAGACCACGTCGTGGCTCAGCGCGTAAAGCATGCCGGCGGGGACAAAGGCGGCGAAGCGGTTGAGCAGATAGGCCTGTTCCAGCGCGACCACATCGGCCTTGATCGTGGAGTTCTCGTCACAGGCCCAAGGCGTGTCAGGCGCGGGCTGGCTGACTGGCGGCGGACTCTGCGTCCCTGATGGCTTCTGACGGGCGCAGGAGATGGCGAGGCTGGCGAGCAGAATCACGGAGGCGGCAACCCCCATCGCCACAAAAACCGCTTTGGGTGCTGCCGGCCCGAGAGCTCGAAAGCTCATCCCGTTGGACTTCTTCATGGGTCCTGCTCCTCTCCGTTGGTCGGCCGTGGCGGGCTTTGACGCTCGCGCAGCCAGTGATTTCGTCTGAATCCCCGGCTGGCTCATCCCCGTATGGGCAACGCTATCCGGCTGCAAACCGACCGAGTGAGTGCCATTACCTCAGGCGGTTGCAGTTGGCTCTCGATAGAAACCTTGATGTGGGCGCCAGTAAAGCACCGACGGGATCGCCGTTCCAGGAAATATTACCTGAGCGAATTCCCGGAAGTTGACAATTGCAGGAGGGGTTGGGGTCGTCGGCACGCACGGAATGAGCCGGCTCGCGCCGTCGCACGCGGTCGTGCGCTAAGCGCTTAGGCGCTTGAAGATAGGGGACTCCCGCCTTTTCTCAAGCGGATTCCGTGGATTTCGAGGATGAGGCGGCGGGTAAGGAAGCCCCGCGTTCAGCGGACTTCTAGGCCAGCGCGCAAGCCGGCACGATAGCCCGCCGGCCGCGGTTCCTCGCGCGCAGCCCGCGTTTGGGGCGGCGTTCAAGGCTGCGCCCGGTTCCGGCCTGTTCTATGACGCCGAGTATGTCCAGTACGCGGCAGCAATAGGCCCATTCGTTGTCGTGCATGAGAGAAAGGCCCAGGCGGCGGCCGCCGTGAACCGTCAGGTGCGACATCAGGATATGCGAGGAGCATTCATCGCCCAGGAAATCGATGCTGGCACGCGGGTGGCCCCAGGCACCGTAATCGCAGCGGATGATTCCGGAGAGTGAGGTGGCGGCATAGTCCTCCAGTATCCGCAGGCACTGTTCGCGCGAGGTTTGGCGGGACAGTTCCAGCGTGATGTCCATGGCGGACACGATCGCGGTCGGAACACGGTAGGAGACGCAATCCAACTTCCCGTTCAGGGACGGCAGCACCAAGGCGGCCGACTTGCCGACATTGGTGCTGGTGGGCACGATGGAATCCGTAAAGGAGCGTCCCAGTTGCGGGGAACTGTGGTAGCCGTCCAGGGCGCGCTGATCGGACAATACCGGATGGATGGTGACGATCCGCGCGTATTCAATGCCAATATGCTTTTCCAGTGGAAAGAATACCGGCACCAGGGCGTTCCCGGTGCAGGTGCTGGAGGTGAGGACATGGTGGCGATCGGGATCGTAGTCGGCGTGGTTGACGCCGTAAACCAGGCTGATGTCGTGACCTTCCACGTTCCAGGTACACAGGGTCTTGCGGGCTACCCCCTGGCGTATCAAGGAGCGGAGGTGGTCGGCGCTGGCCGTGCCTGTCGCGTCGATGAAGACATCCAGTCCATAGTCACGCAGTCTGGACACGGGCTGCTCTTCCCCAACTCCCCGCCGGCGATCCACTTGTTCATATCGCACGCGCTTGCCGCCGAGGATCAGGCTGTCCTCATCGCAGTCGACGGAGAATGGAGGCTTGCCATAGGTGCTGTCGTGCGCCAGGAGGTAGGCGATCTGATCGATGGGCATCACATCGCAAGCCACCCGAATGTCGAACCTTCCATTTGCCGCCTGCGAGAAATTTGCCCGCAGCACGCCACGCCCGACGCGTCCAAGTCCCGCAATTCCAGCTACCAGTGCCATGTTTGAGGTTCTCCATTGAAGCGTTCAAAAACCTGAGGGGCGACAGGAAGGGCGGCTTGGCAGACGACGGAGCTCCTGCCTGATCAGCGGGCCAGTTGGCTCTGGCCGCCCACTCCGCCTTGCGTCACGCGTGCTCCATAGGCCGCAGCGCCCGGACGCCGCTGGACCCAAGGCGAGTCCTGCACGGGGTGTCTCGTGCCCTCAAGCTGCTTTCGCCGATGTTGTCGCTTGCGCCAGTTCGGCGGTGGCGAAGGTGAAGGCGTCAGGGAAATCCAGCAGGGCCGGTGTGCTGGAGGTCTGCAGGGTTCTAAACAGGCCGAATTCGGTCTTGTACTTGAGGTTGCCGATCGCCAGCGGCCCAATGCTGAGGAATTCTGACTTGGCCAGTTGCACGGCGACGGCCCGGTCATTGACGCCCACGCCGTCGATGCCGCTGGGCGGCACGGCATTGGTATCGGCGGCGACCCGCAGGCTTGCCGCGGCATCCAGTACCTCCCGGTCCAGGATGCGAATGCCCGCCTTGGCGGCGCACAGTGCCACCTCGGTCGCCTCCATGACGCTGGATTTCTCGCGCAGGGTTACCGCGGAAACCCACTCTAGATCGACGCCGTAGCGCTCGCCGAAGCGAAGTGCAGCCTTCTGGTCGTCATCCGCGGTGAGCTGGCAGATGCGGACCTTGGCACCTTGGCGTGCGGCCAGCACGGCGGTGCACAGACCTACCGGCCCGGTGCCGAAGACGGCGACACTGCGCTGATCCAGCCCCTTGCCCGTGCTGTCCGACAGGGCGCGCTCGACCAGGGCCACCACACTGGCCGAGGTGGTGTAGGCGCCATTGGGATCGGCAAAGACGCCGACCTGGAAATCGCCAACCATCGCTTTCCGCGCGGATTGGAACATGTCCGTGGCCAGGTGGACGTCCCGCCCCCCGATGAAGATGCCGGTATCGTTGAACCGGTTGGGAGGGCGGCAGAAGATAGCGTCTTGCACGATGCCAGTCACGTCTGCCGGCTGTATGCCTGTCAAGGGGATCACCTGGTCAAAGCCGGCATCGGCGGCCAGTGTGACGTCGAATGGGCTGATATTTTGGCCGGGAACCAGAAAGTACAAGACACGTTGCGCCATACGTTTTCTCCATAAAATGCTCGTCGATTCAAGTCTTTCGCACCGCTGTCTTGATATTTGTCAAGCGGCGGAACGTCAGTTCCCGTTTCAGCGGCGCGCAGCCGGCAAGCTTTAATGGGAAAAATGCGTATTAAAAAACGCTAATGGACCGACGTGCGCTTGCTGGATGCGGCAACGTCGAGGCTTGACGCGGCTTCCGCAGCCCTTCGGGATTTGCCTGTACAGTTCCCGTCGCTTGCCACTAGACTGCCCGCTTATAGCCCAATAAAGGTGAACTGCTTGAAATCGTCCCTGCCGCCTGCCAGCCGCCGCATGGCGGAAGTTCAGTCGCCCATCATCCCCGTGGTCGGAGAATGGATACGGCAAACGCCGGGTTGCATTTCTCTGGGTCAGGGGGTTGCGTTTTATGGCCCGCCGCCTCAGGCGCTGGAGCGCGCCCGTGCTTTCGGTGATCAGCCGGACTGCCACAAATACGGTTCCGTTCAGGGGCAACCGGAACTGCTCAAACTGATTGGCGCCAAGCTGGTTTCGGAAAATGGGTTGGATCTGGATGGGCGGCGCGTGGTGGTGACCGCCGGGGCGAACATGGCATTTCTCAACGCGCTCTTTGCCATCGCCGACCCGGGGGATGAAGTCATCCTGCCGACGCCCTTTTACTTCAATCAGGAAATGGCCATACGTATGCTCGGTTGCACGCCGGTCTGTGTGCCCACCGATGCGGCCTACCAGCCCGATCCGGAGTGTATACGGGCGGCCCTGACGCCCAGGACACGGGCGGTGGTCACGGTGTCGCCCAATAATCCCAGTGGCGCCGTCTATCCGGAAGCGGTGCTGCGCGCCATCAACGCCCTGTGCGCCGAGCGCGGCATCTACCACATCTGCGACGAGGCTTACGAATACTTCACCTACGGCGACGCCAGGCACTATTCGCCCGGGGCCGCCGCGCGCAGCCAGGCGCACACCATCAGCCTGTATTCCTTGTCCAAGGCCTACGGTTTCGCCTCCTGGCGCATCGGCTACATGGTGTTTCCCGAGCACTTGCACGAGGCGGTTCTCAAGGCCCAGGATACCAACCTGATCTGCGCCACCCGCATTGCTCAGGAGGCGGCGATGGGCGCGCTGGAGGCGGGCCCCGGCTATGCCCGTTCCCACCTCGCGAGCTTGGAGCAGACGCGGGACCAGATCCTCGCTGCCCTGCACCACGTGAACGACCTCTGCCGGGTAACACCCACGCAAGGAGCGTTCTACCTGATGCTGGAAGTAGATACCGACCTTTCTTCCGAGCGTCTGGCCGAGAAGCTGGTTCGTGAGCATGGCGTGGCTGTCATTCCCGGCGCGGCGTTCGGACTGTGTGACCGATGCTGCTTTCGGATTTCCTATGGCGCCTTGCGTCCCGAAACCGCCGTAGAAGGTGTGAGGCGTCTAGTCGATGGGCTCAGGCGCACTCAGGGCCTGTCATAGGCTCCCTCGCGCCGATTGGCGCCGCCACGCAGCATGACGCTGTCAGTGGTATCTCGCCCGCCTGTCCTATGGATCGCAAAGCGACAGAGGGCGTTTCCCCCCCCCCCCAATAGCCCCTTCAGCATTGACAAGTTTCTCATAGGTGAGCATGCTTGCTTCGCGATGGCGCCCGAGGGTCATCGAGCGCCTTATCGTATTGAAAGTTTTCCATTTTATTCTCTGGGAATTCAGTGTCGAGCCTGATCCGCTGGTGCGCTTTGGTGGTTGTCGGTTTGGGGATCCTTTCCTGGTACGTAGGGCCGATCCAGGCCGATAGGGCGGGGATGGTGATCAAACTGCCCTTGTGGCCTCAGGGGGCGCCCCAGGCAAATGGACTCTCAGGTCCCGAGCGGTCGGGAAAGTGTGCCGGGAACATAACCCAGCCGACACTTACGGCGTATTTGCCTCCGGCCAATAAAGCCACGGGGGCCGCCATTGTCCTGCTCTCTGGCGGGAGCTACCAGGTGGTCTGCATCGAGATGGAAGCGGAAAAAATCGCGGCCCTCTTGGTGCCTCGCGGCATTGCGGCCCTCTTGGTGCCTCGCGGCATTGCGGCAATCGTGGTCAAGTACCGTATACCGAATCAGCATGCGACGATTCCCGCGGACGACGCGCGTCAAGCACTTCGTGTGGTCCGCCAGCGAGCCGCCGAATGGAATATCAACCCTCAGCGCGTCGGTGTGTGGGGATTTTCCGCGGGGGGACATCTGGCCAGCACCCTGTCCACGGCGTTCGATGCGGGGCAGCCGGCGGCCACGGATCCGATTGAGCGACAATCGAGCCGCCCGGACTTCTCAATCCTGTTTTACCCCGTCATTTCGATGGATGAGGGGGTGACCCACGGGCCGTCCCGCCGAAACCTTTTGGGGCCCACGCCAGCCCCGGAGTTGATCGCGAGATACTCCAATGACCAACAGGTTTCTGCGCAAACCCCTCCGACATTCCTTTTACATGCCGGCGACGATACCGTGGTGCCGGTGGAGAATAGCCTGCAGTACTACCGGCAACTGGTAAAACATCAGGTCCCTGCGCGCCTTGTGGTTTATGAAACAGGCGGACACGGCCCGACAGTGTTCCAGGACAATCCAAGTTGGCTCGGTGTACTTGAAGATTGGCTACGCCATCAGCAAGCGTTGGCCGGGCCCGGGGCAATTACTGCGCGCGCCGATTGATGGAGAAAAACCTGGGGGTATTTGATATTCCCCTCCGAGGTTACCGGCAATGATGGCCGCCTCTCAAGGTTTAACTCCGGAATGACTCAATTGCTAAAACCGGCGTCCGGTCTGAATTGACACTGCATTCGCCTGGGCCATAAACTTTCTGGCAAAGATTCTCGATAACGATCGTACAACCTCGCGAAAATACCCATGAAGATTTCGACGCGCCCGGTTTATGAAGTGTTAGTAGTCGATATGGAAGGTCGGCTGGATTCCATGGCGGCAGGGTATGGAAACGACGAGATGGTCAAAATCGTCAAGGGCGAGCACAAGAAGATCCTGGTCAACTTGGGCAAGCTGGAATTCATCTCCAGCGCCGGCTTGCGGGTATTGCTGCTGGGTGCCAAGCTGTTGCAAGGGGCCGGCGGGCAGATGAAACTTTGCGAAGCCAATGCCTTCGTCAACGACGTCTTGGCCACCAGTGGATTCGCCAGCCTGATTTCACTCTACCCCACCGAAGCCGAGGCCATGAAGGCGTTCAACTAGGCAGCCGGTCTTGCCACCGCGCCTTTCGGTTCACACTGCAGGAGACGACACGAATATGGTGAGGCGGAGGTGGTTCCTGCCCCCGGCTCGTTCATATCGGCATTCGTCGCTGTAATGGCGTATGAAATGAATTCCCAGGCCGCCGATTTCCGCTTCCTCAAGGTTGAGCAGATCCGCGGGCGGAGGCGCTTCCAGCGGATTGAACGATCGCCCCGCATCTTCAATTTCCAGGTGAACCGCCCCGGGTTCGGCGATTATCCGGACCGTGACGGGGTGCTGGCCGTCATCGTCAAAGCCATGCTGGATGGTGTTGGACAGGGCTTCGTCGAGCAGCAGCGCCAGCCGGAGGCAGTGGCTTTCCGGCAGTTCAAGGCGTTCCGCAAACGCCCGCAACCAATGCGACGCACGGGAAACCTCGCTCAGCCGGGCGGAAATGACCAGTTCGCCGCGCTCGGCGGTTCCGTAATGGCCCCCTGGGGCAGGTATTTCAGGCGTGTGATTCATTCCTCGGGTCTGCGGTGGGGTTTTCGTCAAGCCGGGCGTAATCCCGGCCTCGAAGGCCAAAACTATCCCGAAGTCATGCCAACAGGTCAAATGGATGAATCAGGTCTCCTTCGATCAGCTTTACGCGGCCGTTTCCGCCTTGCCCAAAGTCCGAGGCTTCGTGCTTGCGCATATGCTCGCGCTGCCTGAGCCCTTGCCCGGCCTCATGACGCGTTTGATGCGGCAAGGGCGGGGAGGTGCCATTGCGGCCAGCGAACTCGCGGCGCACTTTGGGTTCGTCGAAGGCCAAGCACAGGCCTTGATCGAACTGCTCGCGGAGAAGGGGTTTCTGTACGCTCCCTCGGCCGAAACCGGTGACGCGGACTACCGCATTCGGTTCGGACACAAACCCGGCGCGGAATGGCCAGAGGCCCTCAGAACTGCGCTGATCCAAAGCAAGGCGGTACAGCTCATCGAAGTTCGCTCGGATCTCGGGGCTGGAACCCGTGGCGCCGATCTCGGTCCGGCAGCCCTCCAGGCGGCGGCTTTTCAGCTGGACCGTTTCGCCGTCTCCAGTGGTCCCGCCGAAGTCGTTGAAGCCGATTCAAAGCAGACTTCATGCGACGACTCGCCTTTCGCCAAGAACCTGGCCGGGCTGCTCGTGCTCTTCCAAGCGGTCGCAACCGCCGTCGCCGCCACGGTCGAGGCCGGCCGTTTTCCCATCGTGGTCTCGGGCGATCACAGCACGGCGACCGGTACCCTGGCCGGGCTCAAGCAGGCGCTGCCGGAGACGCGCCTTGGCGTGGTCTGGATCGATGCCCATGCCGACATTCATTCACCCTACACGACCCCTTCCGGAAACATGCACGGGATGCCCCTGGCCGCCGCATTGGGGGAGGACAATCTTCCGGCCCGTATCAACGCGCTTTCGGCGGAGACGGCGGCGGGCTGGAATGCGGTCAAGCGGCTCGGCGGGATTGAGCCCAAGATCCGGTTCGAGGATCTGGTCTACGTGGCGGTGCGAGATACCGAGCCCGCGGAAGACCGCCTGATCGAGCAGCACCGGATACGAAACTTCACCACCACCGAACTGAGGAGCCGGGGTGCGGCCCGTATCGCCCGCGAGGCCCTGGCCTTGCTCGATGCCTGCGAGCGCATTTATGTCTCCTTTGACGTGGACAGCATGGACCCGTCCGTCGCGAACGCCACGGGAACGCCGGTGGCCGGCGGCCTGACCGAGCTCGAAGCCGGTGATCTCATCGCGTCGCTGCTGCAGGACCGACGCATCTGCTGTTTCGAAATCTGCGAGATCAATCCGACCCTGGCGGAGGACAACCGAACGGTGGAGAACGCCTTGGACGTGGTATCCAGGGTCAAGGGGCGGGTTTCAGCTGAATACAACTAGCCACTCGGGATTCCTCAAGCGCATTCCCCTGTTCCGCGAATTCGACGCGGAGAGCCTGGACATGCTGGCCGCTCATCTACAGGCCCGGCACTTCGATGCCGAGCACGTGCTGTTCCGGCAGGGAGATGCCGGGGACGTGCTTTACATCGTTCAATCGGGTCAGGTCAGGATCGTGTCGCAAGCCGATGAGGCGGCGGAACTGGTGGTCAATCAGCTCGGGCCTGGGGACGTTTTCGGCGAAATGGCACTGCTGGATGACGCGCCGCGCTCGGCCGGCGCGGTCACGCAATCGCCCGCCGTGCTCCTGCTGCTGACGCGCCCGGATTGGTTGAAGGTCTTGGGCGAGCATCCGCAATTGGCGCTGGAGATCATCCGTGGGCTCTCGGCCAAGTTGCGCTTCGCGACCGGCTATATCGAAAAGTCCATCGCCTGGAGCCGGCGCATTGCGGGCGGCGATTACGGTTCAGCGCTGTCCGATCTGGAGATCGAGAGGAACCACGGACAGGATGCAGCGGAAGGTCGTGAGATCCGGATTGAGTCTTTGATCGCTGCCTTTTTTGCCATGGCCGAGGATGTGAGCCGGCGTGAAGCGCAGTTGAGGGATGAACTGCGGCGCTTGCGCATCGAGATCGATGAAAGCAAGAAGCACCGGCACGTGGCGGCGATCACCGAAACCGACAGCTTCCGCGAGTTGCGGGCCAAGGCGCGTTCGCTGCGCGGCAAGCTGTCTGGCGAATCAGGCGAATGATCCGGAGCGTCGCACCCGTTCAATCCAGCAGTGCCTTGCTGATCTTCGCGTAGATCGCGCTCAGGGGATGATCGGGATGATGCACGGCGAAAATGCCGCCACTCGCCAGTTGCATCATCGTTTCGGAATGCGGAAGTACGCCGACGACGGGGCAGCCGTAGGCATCCTCGACCTTGGCCTTCACCTCGGTGGGCGCAAAGATCTCAGGGGTCTTGTTGACCACCATCAGCATGCGTGGGACTTCCAGGCGGCGCGCCACTTCCACGGTGACGCCGGTGCCCAGGTAGTCCTGCTGATCAGGGCGCATGATGACCAGCAGCACGTCCGAGATGGCGATGGCGAGCAGGGTTTCCTCATTGAGGCCGGGGTGGGTGTCGATGAGCAGCACATCCAGGGCAAGATCGCCGATCATCGCCTGGAAACCATCGGTCAGCATTTCGACGCTATACCCCTCGCGCAGCACGCGGGCGATATCGCCGCTGCGCGTGCTGGACGGCACCAGATAAACCGCGCCGGGCCCGGCGGCGCCAGCCACCGCCGAGACATCGTGGGCCGCCTCGCGGATGTCGCAGGCGCCCCACAGGAAGTCGTTCAGGGTATGCCGCACCGCCGACTCATCCAGCCCGAACAGCACGTGTATGCCCGGAGACTGGATATCCGTGTCGACCACGGCCACGCGCTTGCCCGCGCGGCCCAGAAGCGCGGCTAGATTCGCCGTGGTGTTGGTCTTGCCGGTGCCGCCGCGAAACGAATGGATCGAAATGGTCCTCGCCATGTCGTTGTCCCTTTAAGCCGTCTTCAACGAGCGGAGCTTGCCTTTTTCAGTAGCCTTCCACTGTCGCCCAGTCACATGACTTCCTTGTTGCGCTCGCGCACGAACACGAGGAATTCATCCACCGCCAGCGGCCGGGAGAAGAAGAAGCCCTGGCCGAACTGCACGCCGCTCTTGAGCAGATAGCGCATCTGATAGAGGTGCTCGATGCCTTCGGCGATGAGTTGGAACTGCAGGCTGTGCCCGATGCCGATGATGTGGTCCACCAGGCTGGCACTCTCGGCCTCGTCTTCGATGCCATCCACGAAGGCTTTGTCGATCTTCAGGTAATCCACTGGAAAACGGTGCAGGTAGCTGAGGCTGGAATAGCCGGTGCCGAAGTCGTCCAGGGCGACCTTGGCGCCGCGCCGGCGCAGGGACTGCATGATGTCGTTGGCGCTAGTGACATGGTCGGGGATCAGGCTTTGCTCGGTGACTTCGTAGACAATCTGGCCGTTGGGAACCAGGTCGATCACGAGATCCTCGAAGCCTACCTTGTGGCCGTCACAGCCCAAGTCGGATGGGCTGAGATTGATGCTGACATAGATATCCGGATTGTTCTTGAGAAAGGCGCCAAGTTCCCACTCCACGCGCCGCACCACCCAGTGGGTCAGTGCGCGGATGACCCCGGTCTGCTCCGCGGCCGGCAGGAAGATCAGCGGCATCAGCAGGCCTTGCTCCGGATGCTGCCAGCGCACCAGGGTTTCCGCGCCCACGCAGCGCTGGCTGTGCATGTCGATCACCGGCTGGTAATGCAGCACCAGTTCGTCGTTTTCCAGGGCCTGCCATAACTCCCCCTGCAGCAGGCTGCGCCGGCGCCGGTTGGACTTGAGCAGGGCGATCAGGGCGACGGAGATGAACAGTCCGCTAAACCCGAGGGGCAGCGACTGGTCCCGCCATTGTCGCAGTATGAAGGCGGGCGAACTGGCCACTACCGCATACAGGGGGAAGGCGCCGGACTTGTAGACGGAGAACAGCTTGCCGCGATGCTGCAGCTGGTGCGGGATGCTCTCCATCAGGGGCGGCAGATCGCCCTCGGACATGGTGCCGAAGCTGATGACGGCTTTGCCGTCGCCGCGCACCAGGAACACGCTGCTGACTTCGCCCAGCCGCACGTATTCATGAAACTCCTGAAACAGGTCGGGATCGATCAGCGCGTTCACGTAGTTGCGCGCATCGACGCGGTAATTGACCAGCATTGATTTGCCGCCCTGCAGGGTCGCAACCGGCGGCACGATGGTGATTTCCCCGTCGCTCTCGGAGATCTTGCTCGACTCCCGGTCGGTGATGAGTACCGGCGGTGTAAATCGCTGGATATCGTTGCAGGTAAGCCGGTTGTCGTTGATGATGCCCATCTCGCGGATATACAGCACGCTGAACACCTTTTCGCGCATGAAGGCGAGGGCGTTCAGGTCGCAGCGCGCCGAGGTATGCTCGGCCAGTTGGCGCAAATTGGTTTCCGTGACCTTCAGTATCTTTTCCGAGCGCCGCGCCGTCGCGTCCGCCAGGAAGGCCATCTGATGTTCGATGTGCCGCACCGTCCAGAGGAAGGAAAGGGTGAGTGTGAGGAAAACCGGGACGAGCGCGAGCAGGACGACGAGGGAAATTTCGTGCTTCGCCAGGAGCCGCCGGGGCCGGCGAAAACGTCTATTCAATCGGGGGGGCTTGGTCCGGGGCACGCAGTGTCGGCTCTTATGCGAGGGGATTTCAGGCTAAGGTTTTTTCAGGGCATCATATCACCCGTTCCGCCAATATTGATCAGGCCCCAAAATGCCCTCCTGTTATTTCGGGCCGACGCCAAGGTCGGTGCGCGCTCGACCTTGGCTGACGCGGCTTCTGGCCGCGCCGGGCCATCCGTGCCCCGCATTAGCCCGGCCACTAAGGGGCGGGTTAATCGTATTGAAAGCCCCTTAGCTCCGGCAGCCACCGAAGGCTATTGCCCATGTTTCTGCCAGTGCTCGCGAAATAACGCTTCCTCGTTTATCACGCGCGGTTTTACCGGCCGGGACACCCAGGTGAGGTTGACGAAGTGGCGCGCGTTGACATTTTCCGTGGTGATGTTGCCGCCCCAGGTGCCGCAGCTCAGGCTCAGGGTGTAGGGCAGGCTATTGCGGGGGCTGCCCGCGCCCTCGTTGAGGTTCTGGTTCACCATCACCCGCGCGGTGCGCGTGCCCATGGCCAAGGCCATCACATGGTCGTCGTTGCAGGTGTGGATGCCGCAGGTATGGCCGTGCCCCTGGTAGTCGGTGATGCGGTTGACTTGCTCCACCGCTTGCCCGATGCCACCTTCGTAGCGGTACAGGGCCAGCACCACCGAGAGCTTTTCGCCTGAAAACGGGTGCTCGGGGCCCGTCCCGGATTCTTCCACCACGAGGAACCGGCAGGCCTCGCTAACAGGTATTCCGGCCAGCGCCGCGATTTCGCCGGCCGACCGGGCGATCACTTCCAAGGCCGGTATGGGCACGCCGGGCTTTGGCCACATCACGGTCTGCAGCCTGCGTTTTTCCTCGGGATTGCAGACATGGCCGCCCTGTTCCATGAGCAGGTTCTTGAGCGCATCGTACACGGCCGCGGCCGCTACCACCGCGTTGTCGGCGAGGCAACTGGTGGCGTAGTCGAAGGTTTTTGCCACGGCGATGCATCTGGCCGCATCCTGCAGGTCCGCCGTCTCGTCGACCACATGCACGGAATTCCCTACGCCCACCCCATAGGCCGGTGTGCCCGAACTGTAGGCCGCCTTCACCATGGCTTCGCCGCCGGTGGCGACGATCAGGTCCACCTGCCGCATCAGTTCCTGGGTCTTGGCCAGGGAGGGTTTTTCGATCAACTGGATCAGGTCCGCCGGAGCGCCCACCTGTTCGCATGCGGCTCGCATGAAATCCACCACCAGGGCCGATGTCTTCTGGGTGCGCGGATGGGCGGCGACGATGATGGCGTTGCGTCCCTTCAGGGCCAGAAGTGCTTTCAATGGCGGAGTGGCATCGGGGCCGGTGGTGGGGATCAGGGCGGCCACCACGCCCACCGGCTTGGCGATCTTGATCAAGCCCTTGTCGGGGCTTTCTTCGACCACGCCCACGGTCCTGACGTCCGCCATGTCCGCCAAGGTGCCCATGATGCGGTTGCGGATCTTGAGCACCTTGTCCGGGTAGTTCCCGAATCCCCCCTCGTCCACAGCCAGTCGCGCCAGAGTCTCGGCGCGGTCCTGCCGCACGACGGACCAGGCGATGGCCGTGGTGAGCGCGTCCACCTGCTCCTGGGAGTAGTGCTCGATGCCCGCTTGCGCCTTGCGGGCACGCGCTACCAATGCGCCGATTTCGGCGGCGTGTTCGCCTATTGGGTTGTTCATGCTAGGCCTCGTCGAAATGGGGATTTAGCAAGCGTCGTTGCGCTGGGTGCGCGCGAATCAGAACGGATTTTTGAGGTCAAGGCAAGTGACAGAAATAGCCTGTTGACAAAATACGCCGGATGCGGCGCAATGTCGCACAACCAAAGGCATTTGACTAGCGGGTGAGCAAGGCCCGGAGCGGGGAGTGCGTGCCCGCCGGCGAGCGCGTGTTTGCCCAATGCGGTGGGGAGGCGGGTTCAGGGAAGGCAAGAATTAATCGGCCGTTGAAAAAGGAGGGTGGAGCAATGAAGATTCGTGGCAGCGAGGTACTCATCCCGACCAGCATGGTCGGCAACTATCCCAACCCGCGCTGGTGGGACGCGGAATTTGCCCGCCACTTCAGAGGCGATCAGGAGCCGCCGGATTCCATGTGGCGCGAGGCGCTGGAGGATGTGATCGGCGCGATCGCCCGGGACCAGGAAAATGCCGGCCTGGACATCATCGCTGATGGGCGCGTGCATGGCGACAACTATGCCGACCAGGCCCTGTATTACTACTTCCGCCGCCTCGGCTACAATCTCAAGGGCGGGCACCTCGGCTTCCCTATCTACAGCCGTTTGCACGCCGGCACGGTGGATCAGGAAATCAAACGGCGCGGCGCCATCATGGTCGAGCAGGCGAAGGCGCTGAAACGCGCCACGCGCAAGCCGGTCAAGATCCAGTACACCGGCATCCAGGTGCTGGCCCAGGCCAGCAACGACCTGCATTACAAATCCTCCCGGGACCGGGCCATGGCCATCGCGGCCGCCATCAACGAGGATCTGCTGGAAGTGGACGCCCTGGGTGTCGACTTCATCCAACTGGACGAGTTCACCTGGCCCTACGGCTTCGAGGATTGGGCCATCGAGGCCTTCAACCGGGCGGTGGAGGGCGTGAAGAACGCCAAGATCATCGTGCACGTGTGCTGGGGCAACTGGGGCGGGACGCCCGCCTACCTGCCCGACGAAACCGCCAGCGCCGGCGAAGTCTACGATCTGACCAAGCGGCGAGGAAAGCAGCCGGAAGCCACCGCCACGGTGGTTCCAGCCGCCTACCGGGCACACATCGACGTGCTCAACCTGGAGAGCTGCGGACGCCGCAGTGACGACATGAGCGGGCTGGACGTCCTCAAATCGAATGCCTTGCCGGACAACATCAGCTTCTGGGCGGGGGTGATCGACGTCAAGAGCACCATCACCGAAACCGCCGAGCAGGTCGCGGATCGCATCCGCAGGCTGCTGCAGGTGATCCCGGCGGAGCGGCTCGGGGTGACCACGGACTGCGGGCTGATTTTGTTGCAACGCTATATCGCCATCGACAAACTGCATGCCCTGGTGCAAGGAACCGAGCTGGTGCGGCGGGAACTGGCGGCTAAGCGGGCCGCGGCGGCCTGATCCGGGCAAGGTTCAAGCGGCTCCGGATGCACTAAAACAATAACCACCTGGCGGACACGCCGACGCGCAGTCGTCGGCGTGATTTGGACCGAGGCCATGCCCATCTATCAGATTGTCTGCCCCGACTGCGGGCATCGCTTCAGCGGCATGGTGTTTGCCGGAACCCGCGAGCCGGAGTGCTGGGTCTGTTCCCGGTGCGGCAGCGACCACGCCCGGCCCGATGCGGATAGCCCGCCGCTTCCCCACCCATTGGAGTCGGCCCACGGCTCCGGCTGCCCCTGCTGCGGCGGCGCCGCTCCGACTGCAGGCCGCGAGCCGCCCGGCTGAGCCGGCCCGGACATGACTGACGTAAGCGGGGCCCAATGGACCACGACGCGCTGGCGCCGCGAGATCGAGGATCGTCTGGCCGCGGGCGGCGGCGAGCCGCTGGTGAATATCGACCGCGGCGACCGTCGTCCTTTCGATGCTATCTTCCTGGGAGGCGGGGCCGGTGGCCGCTTCGGCGCCGCGTATCTCCGCGCCATGGGCGGCCGCCCCCTCATCATCGATCGCTGGCCCTTCCTGGGCGGCTCCTGTCCCCACCATGCCTGCGTACCCCATCATCTGTTCTCGGACGCGGCGGCGCAGCTCATGCTGGAGCGCAGTTTTTCGGGCCGTTTGTGGTTCCAGGATCTGCGCGGCAAGCAGGTTTCCATCCTGGAACTGGTCGAGGCGTTCCGGCAGGGACGCACCGGCCCCCATGCCTTCATGAATTACCAGAGCCAGGAGCAACTGGACTTGGAGTTCGTGCTCGGTGCCCCGGGGCGCATCGTCGATGCCCACAGCGTGGAAGTCGCGGAATCCATTTATCGCGCCCGGTCCCTGGTGCTCGCCACCGGCTCCCGGGCCAGGGCGCTGGGCCTTGAAGGCGAGTCGCTCACCGGCGTTTTCGATTATGCCAGTCTGGTCGACCGCCTGGATTACGAGCCCGGGCCGACCGCCGTGGTGGCGGGCGGCGGCAAGACCGCCATCGAATACGCCTGTTTCTTCAACGCGACGGGCCGCCGCACCCTCGTCGTCTCCCGCGAGGAGCCCTTGGCGCTAATTCAGGACGCGGAAACTCGCGCCTTTTTGATGACCCGCATGCGGGAGCAGGGCATGGAATTCTGGAGCGGCGCACACGTCGTCGCTTTGGAGGGCGATGGGGAGGGAAAACTGGCGGCGGTGACGATCCAGACCCGAGAAGGCAGCCATGAGGTAAGCACCGACTTCCTGTTCCTGGGGCTGGGACAGCAGCCCAATTCCGCGGAGGCCTTAGCCGCTCTGGGAGTTGCCACCGACGCGAATGGCTTTGTGCAAGTGGACAGCCGCATGCGCACCTCGGTGGCGGATGTCTATGCGGTGGGCGACGTGGTGGGCGCTCCCATGGAGATGTTCAAGGCCCGCAAGGGCGGCGTGTGCGCGGCTCGCAACATCATGGGGGACGAGGCCCATTACCGGGTCGAGGACTTTCCGGATTTCCTGCATACCCATTATGAGGTCTGCTGGCTGGGCCTGGGGGAGGAACAGGCGCGCGCCCGCCTCCGCAACGTGATCGTCCTCAAGCTGCCGCCCGATAATCCCGACGGGGACTCCGTATCGCTGCCGGCCGGCGACCGGATGATGCTCTACGCCCTGCTCAGGCCCGAGCTGTCGGGGTTCCAGAAGCTGGTAATCGACGGCGATACGCGCCGCATCGTCGGCGCCTTCCACGTGGGAGCCGGCGCCAAGGACGGTTTCCAGTATCTGGCCCCGCTAGTACGCAAGGGACTGACCGTGGACGAGTTGGGGGACATGAACGAGCTGTTTCTCAACCCGTCCTATTTCATTCAACTCTGCCGTCTGCGGGCGGGCAGCCGGGTACTGAGGGGGATGTGATGGGCAAACGCCTGGCGCGCAAGCATGCCGTGATCACCGGCGGCGGCGCTGGCATCGGCCTGGCCATAGCCCGGGCCTTTGGCCGGGAAGGCGCCCGCGTGGCGATCGTGGACTGCGACCCCGCGCGCTTGGATGAAGCCCGGCGGGCTCTGCGGGATGCCGGGATAGACAGCGCCGCGTTCCAGGCGGACGTGGCCGATGGCAAGGCGGTGGAGGGCGCGTTCGCGGCCATCCGTCAGCATTTCGGAGACAACGTGCACGTGCTGGTCAACAACGCCGGCATCGTGGACTTCGGCGCGGTGGAAGACACGGAGCTGGACGCCTGGCGGCGCATCATCGACACCAACCTGAGCGGCACTTTCCTCTGTTCGCAGGCGGTGCTGCCCGCCATGCGGGAAGGTGGCGGCGCTATCGTCAATATGGCCTCGGTGGCGGGGCAGATCGGTTTTCCGAGGCTGGCGGCCTACTGCGCCTCGAAGGGCGGCATCATCGCCCTGACCCGGCAGATGGCGGTGGACTACACGCCCCGCGGAATCCGGGTCAACTGTATCTGTCCCGGGCGCATCGCCGGCACTGAGCTGGACCGCTGGATACGCAGCGTCGACACCGAGGCGGCCACCGCCGGCAAGATGGCGAAATACCCCATGGGCCGTTTCGGGCTGCCCGAGGAGGTGGCGCAGGCGGCCCTTTACCTGGCCTCGGATGCCTCCGCCTTCGTGTCCGGCATTGCCCTCACCGTCGATGGAGGCCTGTCCGCCTTATGAATGTTCCGCTGCACACCCAGCCCGACAAACTGACCGACCTGCCGGGGCTCGCGGCCCATGTGAGCGCCGGCGACTGCGTGGCCGTCGGCGGCGGCCTGTCCTGGCGCGAGCCCATGGCGGTGCTGCGGGAACTGGTGCGGCGGCGGGTAGGGGGGCTGAGGCTGATCGGCTCGGCCCACGGCATCGATGTGGATCTCTTGTGCGGGGCCGGGCTGGTGGCTGCGAGCGGCGAATCCTATGTCGGCTTCGAGCAGGACTTCGGCATGGCGCCCAATTACCGCCGCGCCTGCGAGTCTGGCGCCGTGGCGGTCGAGGACAACTGCTGCTACACCCTGGTGCAGCAGCTGCGGGCCGCCATCGCCGGCCTGCCGTTCATGCCCATGCGCTCCATGCGCGGCACGGGGTTCATGGATCTGCACCCGGAATTCAAGACCCTGCGCTGCCCTTACACCGGAGAGGAACTGGTCCTGGTGCCGGCGCTCAGGCCGGATGTCGCCATCCTGCACGCCCAGTACGGGGATGCCCACGGAAATCTCCGCATCGAGGGGCCGCCGGTGGCCGACGTCCTGTTCGCCAAGGCCTCGCGCAGGGTAATTGCCACGGTGGAGCAGATCCTGCCCACCGACCGGCTGGCGGAGATGGGCGTGAGCATCCCGTACTTCTACGTGACGGCCCTGGCGGAGGTTCCGCACGGCGCCCATCCCACCGCCTGCTATCCCTTCTATGCCTACGACCGGCGGCACACCGCCGAGTACTACCGGCTCGCGGCTCAGGGCGCGGAGGCCTTCCGCGAGGGCTATTTGCAAACCTATGTGCACGACTGCCCCACTGAAGCCGACTACCTGCGCGCCATCGGTGGACCGGCCAGCCTGGAGCGGCTGGCTTCCTGGCAGGAAAGCCCGGAAAGCTGGAGGGCGCTGTATGACTGAGCGGCCCGGCGACTGCACCTTGGGCGAGGCCCTGATCTACCAGATCGCCCGCACCATCGAGGACGGCATCCTGGCCTTCCACGGCTTCGGCTCGCCCCTGGTGCAACTGGCCTTGCACCTGGCCAAACGCACCCACGCACCCAATCTGGTGCTGGTGGCGGGGGCTACCTATGGCGTCAATCCGGCTCCGCCCTTCCTGACGCCGACCAGCAACGATTGGGCGATGAACCGCGGCGCGGAATGCCATCTGTCCATCGACGAGCTGTTCGACCTGGCCGCCGCCGGCCGGCTGGGCCGCATGTTCCTCTCGGGCCTGCAGATCGACCGGCGCGGCAACCTGAATGTCACGCGCCTGGGCCGCGAGCGCATGTCCCTCAAGCTGCCGGGCGGCGGCGGGGGAGGCAACCTCTCCTGCGACGCGCGCCGCATTACCCTGTGGACGGCGGCCCATCGCGCGCCGCCCGATCAGAGCGGCCGGCGCCGTTTTCGCCTGGTGGAGCGCTGCGATTTCATCACCAGTCTTGGGCACGGCGTACCCGGCGGGGCGCAGCGCGGCCGGTTGGGTCACATCGGCCAGGGCCCGGACTGGCTGATCACCGAACTGGGCGTGTTCGATTTCGACGAAAACGGGCAGGCGCGCCTGGCGGCGCTCTACCCGGATGTGGGCCTGGACGAGCTGCGCGCAAGCACCGGATTCGAACTGGTGGCGCGCGACGATCTGGCGTCGATCCCGCTGCCCACTGCGGAGATGGCGGCCTGCATCCGTGCCCTGGACCCGCTCCGCATCCACGAAAGGGAACTGCGGCCCGAGGACCGGGCGCGCCGCTTCGAGCTGGAGGCCTGACCCATGGGCGGCGAAGTGCTGGAGGTCGGGTGCCTCAGGAACCGGGGCAACTTCGTCCCGCTGCCCTACCGCCGGGTCAGCTACCAGCCCTACGCCGGGGCCATGACCGCCGCCGCGGTCGAACAGCATCTGCTGAGCCGCGAGGTGTACCGGCGCACCGATGCGGTCATCCTCCACAATTCCGCCGGGGAACTGGCGGTGGCGGCGGTGCAGCGCGCGCCGTGCGATGGCTTGTTCACCCGCCTCGAAGCGGTGGAGGTGCTGGCCTTGCCCGAGGACTGCGTGTTCTGCGTGTCGCCTCAAACCGATCCGGCAAACCCCTCGGCCCTGGCGAAACTGGCCAGGAATCAGGGCGTGGGCCGCGAGCAGACCCTCGTGGTGCAGGGCGCTTTCGATCATATCAACTTCATCCACCGCCCCGATCCGTGCATCGTGCGGGTGGTGGAGGTCACTCCGCCCGCGCCGCCCAAGCTCTATGCCATGGCAGAGCATGTGCTGAGCTACGCGCCGCTCCCGCCCATCTGCCTGGAACTGGAAGCCATCGACCTGCGCGCCCTCAGCGCGGGCGTCGCGGCGGAGTCGTTTCTGGTGCCATGCCGCTCGGGCGGGCTGGACGATCTGGGCGCTCCCGTGCATTTCCTCGACGAGCGCCCTCCAAAACGCGAGCCCTGGACCCTGATCGGCTGCGAGCGCAGCCTTCAGTTCCACCGGCACTACTATGGTGATGAGCCGCCCCGTATCGAGATGTGTCCGCGCCGGCTCGCGGTCGGCGCAGATCGTCCCACCCTGCTCAAGTGCTGCCTGCTGGAGTTCGATATCGAGCGGGACGGCCACACCGTGATCGTGCCCTGGGGCGCGGACCTGGCCATGGTGGAACAGGCGCTCAGGCTGCTGGCGGGGGACGTCGCTCATGCCTGAACTGGCCTGGGACAGCATCGTCGGCTCGCTCATCGGCGACCGCGTGCAAAAGCCCCGCGCCTGCGGCATTACCATGGTGATCGACACAGGCGTCGGACTGCGCCAACTGGAGGACGTGCTGGAGCTCGCCGGCCACTGCATCGATCACTGGAAATTCGGCTTCGGCACCTCGGTGTTTCATACCCGCAAGCTGCTGGCGGCCAAGCTGGCCTTGCTGGCGGAGCACAGTGTGCTGAGCTTGCCCGGCGGTACCCTGCTGGAAGTGGCCCTGGTGGAGCATCATTGCCGCGTCTACATGCGGCACGCGCGGGAGCTGGGCTTTGCCGGCGTGGAGATTTCCGACGGCACCATTCCCCTGCCGGCTTTCCGCCGCCGCAATCTGATTCGCTGCGCCCGCGAAGCGGGCTTGGTGCCCATCACCGAGGTGGGCAAGAAGGACCCGCGCCAGCAGCCCAGCGCCGACGAACTGGCCGAGCAGGCGTTGGAGGACCTGGCGGCGGGCGCGGAATGGGTGGTGGTGGAAAGCCGCGAGTCGGGCAAGGCCGTGGGCATCTACGACCAGCACGGGCAAGTGATCGACGAGGCGGTGGCCATCATCCGCGCCCGGATGGGCGAGGCGGTCGGCCGCCTCATCTGGGAGGCGCCCCTGAAGGACCAGCAGGCCTATCTGGTGCAGCACTTCGGCACCAATGTCGGCCTGGGTAACATCCAACCCGATCAGGTGCTGGCGGTGGAGGCCCTGCGCAACCGGCTGCGCTTCGACACCATGCGCTGGGTCACCGGCGAACTGGTCCGCTCCGGCGCCTGGGATCCCCTGGCGGTGGAGCCGCCGCTGGGGGAGTGGCCCTTGATCAAGAAATCGTCGTGACCGGGATGCCGCGCGTGCCGAAAGGTTCAGGAGTGGAAAATTCGATGGGACACACGGACGGACAGGTGTTGGAAATCGGAGCGAGGCTGCGCGAGGGCCCTTCGCCCCGGTTGGTCCAGGCCGCCTTCCGCAAGGAACTGGAGGCGCAGCTGGACCTGTTCGAAGCCATGAGCCAGGCGGACCTGGCCCATACCCTGATGCTGGCGGATTCGGGCCTCATCCCGCCGACGCCGGGCCGGGAACTGCTGGCGGCCTTGCTGGATCTGCATGAGGGGCCTGCTGATTTTTCGCCGGTCCCGGACCTGGGCGATTTGTACACCAACCGCGAGGCCTGGCTTGCCAGGCGCACGCCATCCGTAGGCTGGCTGGGCGCCGGCCGGGCGCGGCGGGATGCGACGACCACCGCCTTTCTCATGCGCGTGCGGGAGCGGCTGCTCGACCTGGGCGGCGCCCTGGTCGAGGCAGGCAGCGCGCTGGTGGAACGTGCGCGGCACTTTCAAGGGTCGCCGATGTCGGATTACACCTACTGGCAGTCTGCCCAGCCCACCAGCTTCGGCCATTACCTGCTGGGCTTCGTCCATCCGCTGCTGCGCGATCTGGACCGTTTGCGGGCGCTTTATGGCCGCGTCAATCTCTGTCCCGCGGGCTGCGGCAGCAGCAACGGCTCGCGGCTGTTCCAGGACCGGCAGCAACTGGCGGATTGGCTCGGCTTCGAGGGTCTTGTGGCCCACGCCCGCGACGCCATGTGGGAGGCGGACCTGCCCATCGAGTCCCTGTCCCTGGCCGCAACCGCCATGGTCAACCTCAACCGGCTGGCCGAGGACCTGCAGGTCTTCGCGACTTCGGAATTCGCCTTGGTGGAGCTGGATGATAGCCATGCCCGGGCCAGCAAGATCATGCCCCAGAAAAAGAATCCCTTCGCCCTGACGCATGTGCGCGGTCTGGCCAACGGCCTGATCGGCGAACTGGCCGGAGCTGTCGCCGCCGGGCGCACCGCCTCCGGCCAGCCGGACAACCGGCTGATGCTGTATGGCGCGGTGCCGAAGGCCCTGGGCGATGCCGCCGATGCCGCGTCGCTCATGGCCGAGGTGCTGCAACGCCTGGTGTTTCGCGAAGAACATGCCGCGCGCGGACTGGAGCAGGGCTTTGCCCTCGCCACCGATCTGGCGGAAGTATTGGTCGGGGAGTGCGGACTCGATTTCCGCGAAGCTCACCGATTGGTGGGCTCGCTGGTGCGCGAACACCTGGCGGTCGGCAACTTCGATGGCCTGACCGCCGGCGCCATCGCCGAGGCCGCCGAAGATCTGTTGCAGCGGCGCATCGAGTTGAGCGAGGCCGGCCTCCGGGATGCCTTGAATGTGCGAAGTGCGCTGGAGGCCCGTTCCCAACCCGGCGGTGCCGCCGCCGGACCCATGGCGGACATGCTGGCAGACTGCGAGCAGCGCCTTAGGGAAGCAGCGGCGTGGCAGGGCGCGCGCCGGCAGCAGCTTTTGGGCGCTGGCGCGCGTCTGCTGGAACGGGCGCGGGCCTTCGCGGCAGGAGATTCGGGGCCGTGACCGTAGGCATCGTCGATCATGGCATTTTCGCGGACGCCTGGTCCATCCCGGAACTGCGGGCCCTGTTCGACGACCGCGCGCAGATCGCCGGCTGGATCGAGGTGATGGCGGTACTGGCGGAAACCGAGGCGGAGTTCGGGCTGATTCCCGAGGCGGCCGCCGAGGCGCTGTCAGCCGCCTGCCGGGGCGTGGCGCCGGACGAGGCCTTACTGCAGGAAGTGCGCGAGGATTTTCAGCGCAGCAATCACTCGCTGCTGGGGCTCATCCGCGCCTTGCAGCGGCGCTGCCCCGGCGACAGCGGGGAATGGCTGTGCTATGGCGCGACGGTGCAGGACATCACCGACTCGCACACGGCCCGCGTGCTGTTGCGCACCGCCGAAATCCTGCGCGCGCAACTGCGGGCAATCGCGGAAGCCCTCGCCGGCCTGGCCCGCCTTCACCGGAATACCCCTCTGTGCGGCCGCACCCACGGGCAGCCGGGTCTGCCCATTACCTTTGGGTTCAAGGCCGCCGGCTGGCTGGACGAGATTCTGCGGCATCAGGCCCGCCTGGAGCGGGTCATCCCGGTCTTGGGCACGGCGCAGCTGGCGGGCGGTGTCGGCAGTCTGTCGTCCTTCGGGGATGAAGCCATCGCCTTGCAGGCGCGGTTCTGTCAGCGCCTGGGGCTGATGCCGCCCGCAATCTCCTGGACCGCCAGCCGCGATCGCCTGGCGGATTGGCTTAACCTACTGGCCCTGATGACCGCCACCGCCGACCGCATCGGCCACGAAGTGTACAACCTGCAGCGGCCGGAGATCGGCGAGCTGTCGGAAGGCTTCGTTGCGGGGACGGTGGGCAGCATCACCATGCCGCAGAAGCGCAATCCGGAAATCTCCGAACACCTGGGCACCCTGGCGCGCAGCGTGCGCCATCAGGCGGCCTTCATGCTGGAGAGCCTGGTGCATGATCACGAGCGCGATGGGCGTTCCTGGAAAGGGGAGTGGGCCATCCTGCCTCCAGCTTGCCTCGCAACCGGCAAGGCGCTGCATCTGCTGCGGCACCTGCTCGAGGGCCTGAATGTGTGTGAGGAGCGCATGCTACACAACCTCGCCGCCACCCGCGGCTTCGTCTATGCGGAACGGGTCATGCTGGCGCTGGCCCCGCACCTGGGCAAGCAGAGCGCGCATGCCCTGGTGTACCGGGTGGCCATGGCGGCGACGGAGCGCGGCGAGGGCCTGCTGGAGGCGCTGCTTGCCGAGCCGGAGGTGCGCGAGCCTCTCGGCGCGGAGCGGCTGCGGCGGCTTTTCGATCCGGCCGACAGTACGGGGCGTTGCGCGGAGATGGTGGACCGCGTGCTGGCGGCCATGACGGTGGAGGCACCGCAGTGACCGGCCATTCGACCCCGGACACCGACGCTGCTTTGGCGGCCTTGGATCGCTTACCGCGCGCCCGCCTGGCGGAATTTCCGACACCCTTAAGGCCTTGGCGACGCCTGGGCGCGGAACTCGGCCTCGCGGAACTGTGGTGCAAGCGCGACGACCTGATCGATTTCGGACTGGGTGGCAATAAGCTGCGGGGCCTGGAGTTCCTGCTGGCAGACGCGCAGGCGCAAGGCGCCGATACCCTGGTGACAGGCGCGGGCCCGCAGTCCAACCATGTCCGGGCGACGGCTGCGGTGGCGGCCCATGCCGGGCTGCGCTGCCTGACGGTTTTTTGGGGCGAGTCGCCCGCTGAATTCGATGGCAATTACCGGCTCACCCGGCTGCTGGGCGTGCAGCCCTGCTTTACCGGCGATGAAGACCGTGCCTCGGTGGATGCCGGCATCGAGCATGCCTGCGCCCATGTACGCAGGCGCGGAGAAATTCCCTATGCCATTCCCCGGGGCGGCGCCTGTGCACTGGGCGCCTTGGGTCATGTCCTGGCGGCGAAGGAACTGGACGCGCAATGCCGCGCCCTGGGCATCGCGCCGGATGCGGTGGTCATGGCGACCGGCTCCGGCGGCACTCACGCCGGCTGGTTGTTGGGCAGCCGCCTGCTGGGGGCGGGCTGGCGGGTGGAGAGCTTTACCGTCAGCCGCGAAGTCGAGGCGGCCCGCCTGCAGGTGGCGAGGTTGGCTAGCGAGGCCGCTGGCCTGCTCGGCCTGTCCTTGCAGTTCTCGCCCGACGAAGCCCTGGTGCATGGCGGCTTCATAGGTCCCGGCTACGGTGTCCCCAGCCCGGAGGCGGCGGCAGCCATCCAGCGGGTAGCGCGCAGCGAGGGCGTCCTGCTGGATCCGGTCTACACCGGTAAGGCCATGGCGGGCCTGCTGCACCACCGCAAACGCGGGATGCTGGACGGCGACTGCATCGTATTCCTCCACACCGGCGGAGAGCCGGCCTTCTTCGCCGGCGATGGAAGCTGGCTGCTGCCCTTATGAGCGTCGAAGCCAAAACCGATCACGCCTTCGATTATGTCATCGTTGGCGCAGGTTCCGCCGGCTGCGTGCTGGCCGGGCGGCTGACGGAAGACCCGCGCTGCCGTGTCCTGCTGCTGGAAGCCGGTGGCGAGGCGGACTCGGACCTGATCCGCACGCCGGCTCTTTATGCCCAGTTGCAGGACAGCCCCTGGGATTGGGGTGACCGCACGGCGCCGCAGCCGCACCTCCTGGGACGGCGCATCTTCATGCCCCAGGGACGCGGACTGGGCGGCTCCAGCGCCATCAACTACATGATCTACATCCGCGGCAACCGGGCCGATTACGACGGCTGGGAAGCGGCAGGCAACCGCGGCTGGGGCTACGAGTCGGTGCTGCCCTATTTCCTCAGGGCGGAATGCAACCGCGACCTCGCCGATGCCTATCACGGCCGGGAAGGGCCCCTGGTGGTGAGCAGCCATGCTTCCGGTAATCCTCTGGTCGAGCGCTATTTCGCCGCCGCCCGGGAAGCGGGTATCGCCTACAATCCTGATTTCAATGGGTCTGAACAGATGGGCGTGGGTCCGTTGCAGGCCACCATCGCCACCGGCCGCCGCTGCAGTGCCGCCGACGCCTATCTGGAGCCCGCTCGGGCGCGGCCCAATCTGACGGTCTTCACCCATGCGTTGGCGACACGGGTACTGTTCCGGGGCTCGCGGGCGCGGGGGGTGGAATACGTGCGCCTGGGTGTCAGCGAACGGGCGGAGGCGGGCTGCGAGGTGCTGCTGTGTGCCGGATCCTTGCGCTCGCCGCAGTTGCTCATGCTCTCCGGGATCGGCCCGGCGGCGCAACTGGAGCGCCACGGCCTCCGGGTTCGCGTGAACCTGCGCGGTGTCGGCCGCAACCTCCAGGATCATCTGCATACCCGGGTGCGCTGCGCTATCCGCAGTCCGCTGACATTTCCCCCGCTGCCACAGGAGGCCAAGGCGGCGCTGCGTCATGGTTATGAGCAGGAAGGTACGGGGCCATTCGCCTCGAATTGCCTGGAAGCCGGGGCTTTCCTCCCCAGCCGGCCGGGTGAGGCGGTGCCCGGCCTGCAGCACTTTTTCCTGACCCTGCTGTCGCCCGACTATCCGGAGGCAGGCCCGCCCCTACGTCATGGCATCACGCTCACGTCCTACATCAACCGCCCGCAGAGCCGTGGTGAGATCCGCCTGGCGTCGGCAAATCCCCTGGACCGCCCCATCGTAGACCCGAATTACCTGCAGACGGCGGACGATCTGCGCTGTGCGGTGGCCGGGGTGCGTTGGAACCTGAAGATACTGAACGCCAGTGCATTCGACGACATCCGCGGCGAGGAGGTCGCGCCGGGTGCCGGACAGCGCAGCGACGCGGAACTGGAAGCCTTCGTGCGGCGCAGCGCCTCGACTACCTGGCATCCGGCGGGCACCTGCAGGATGGGCCAGGATGAAGCGGCGGTGGTCGACGCCGAGCTCAAGGTGCATGGCGTGGACGGACTGCGAGTCGTGGATGCCTCGATCATGCCCACCATCGTCAGCGGTAACACCAGCGCGCCCGTCATCATGATCGCGGAAAAAGCGGCGGACCTGCTTCGGCAATCGTCTTCACGCCCTGCCGCTGTCTGACCGTCCCCGCATCCTGAGACCCTGGTGTATCATCCGAAGATTGCGGGGCTGCGCGCTTGACCGCTCGTCCAGGCCCAGATTGAACCGAACACACGAAGCAATATGACATTTTTTGATTTTACCCTCGCCGCCACGGCGGCGGCCCTGGTCTGGTTCTGGTTCGACAGCCTCGCCGCGCGGGAAGCGGGCGTGGCGGCGGCACGCAAGGCCTGCCAGTCGGAGGGGCTGCAACTGCTGGATGAAACCATCGCGTTGGAGCGGGTGCGGTTCGGCCGCAACGAGCGCGGCACTTTGATGCTGAACCGCGTCTACGCCTTCGAATACAGCGATACCGGCAACAACCGCCTGCGCGGATCGGTTCACCTTTTGGGCTCGCGGGTGACGCTGCTCGATATCGGGAGCCTGCTGCTGACGGAATGAGGCCGCGTCCGGACGTCACTCCCCCATCTGCAACAGCAGCCCACGCTGGCGCGCCACATGGAAGGCGAGCCGATAGAGCAAGAGGCCAAGGGCAATATAAGCCAGGTTCAGGAACAGGGCGGCGTGGAAGTGCTCCCTGGGGAAGGCGTGGTCGCGCATGACGGCGCGCATGCCCTCGAACACGTGGCTGGAGGGCAGGAACCAGGCCACGGACTGCGCCCAGTCCGGCAGGACGGCCACCGGGTAGTAGATCCCGCTGAGTGGCGCGAAGGCGAAGATGATGGCCCAGGCCAGGCCTTCCACCCCCAGCCCGTACCGCATCACCAGGGCCACGATCATCAGGCCGATGGCCCAGCCCATGACCAGGAGGTTGGCGAAGAAGGCCAGCAAGGCCAGTCCCATGTCAAAGATGGAATAGTGGTAGAGGACGATCGCCAGGCCGGCGGCGACGCCGACGCCAATCAGGGTGCGCAGCAAGCTCACCGCCAGCAGCGACCACGCCAGTTCCAGGGGACGCAGCGGGCTGACGAACAGGTTGCCCAGGTTGCGCGAGTACATTTCCTCAAAAAAGACGATGGAAACGCCGAGTTGGGCGCGAAACAGCACGTCCCACAGTAGCACGGCGGCGATCAGCAGGCCGGAGGCCTGCGCCACCCAGGCGCTCTGCTCGGCGAGAAAGCGGTTGATGAGGCCCCACAGGATCATCTGCACCGTGGGCCAGTAGGCTAGTTCGAACAGGCGCGGCCAGGAAGCGCGCATCAGATACAGATAGCGCACCACCATAGCCAGGATTCGGTTCAGGCTGGCGCACATATTGGCTAAACCGCTTCGCCCCGGGCTATGGCGATGAAGACCTGCTCCAGGTTCTCGCGGCCATAGCGGGCGGTCAGCTCGGCGGGCGGGCCCTGGTCGACGATGCGGCCCTGCTTAAGCATCAGCACCGTCTGGCACAGGCGTTCCACTTCCTGCATGTTGTGAGACGCCAGCAGCAAGGTGGCGCCGGTGCGGCGGCGATAGTCGTCCAGGTAGGACCGGATGCGGTCCGCGGAAGCGGGGTCCAGGGAGGCGGTGGGCTCGTCCATGAGCAGGAGTTCCGGCTCATTGAGGATGGCCTTGGCCAGGGAGACGCGGGTGCGCTGGCCCGCGGACAGGGACCCGTAACTGCGCTTCAGCAGTTGCGTGATCCCGAAGGTTTCCGCCAGTTCCCCGATCCGCTCCCGGCGCCTGCGGATACCGTACAAGCGGGCGTAGACATCCAGATTCTGGCCGACGCTCAGGCGATGGGGCAAGTCCACATAGGGCGAGGTGAAATTCATGCGGGGCAGGGCGGAATAGCGCTGCTTCAGCATGTCGACGCCCAGCACGCGCACCTCGCCCGAGGTGGGCAACAGCAGACCTAGCAGGATCGACAGGGTGGTGGTCTTGCCCGCGCCATTGCCGCCGAGCAGGGCGACGGCGGCGCCGCGCGGCACCTCGAAGGACACGTGGTCCAGCGCCAGGGCCGCGTCATAGCGCTTGCAAAGGTCTCGCACCGCCACGGCGGGAGCGCTCATCGCGGCTGCTCCGGAGCCCTGGCAGTTTTCTAGGAGGCGGGGGCCTTGGGCGGCAGGAGCTCCGACACCAGGCTGACATAGGGGCCGAACTGGGCCGGAGCCGGGAATCTCCAGGCTCTGCCGGCAATCTTGGATAGAAGATTGGTGAGCCACAGACGGTTGGAGCGCGCCTGGTCGATGACTAGCGTGCAACTGCCGTTTTCGTTGATGAGAGAAAAATCCTCCACCCACACCTGTATGGTTTCCGATTCACCCAGTAACTGAACCTCCACGTAAAGCTTGCGCGCTTCCAGGTCGAAATGGAAAAACTTCAGTTCGGCGATTTCCTTGAGGATGAAGTTGGAAACCCGCTTGATGAGCCATTCCGGGGTCAGGTTGATGGCAATCCGGATCAGTCGCGCCTTGAAGGTCATGGTGTGCTCTTGGGGAGTTGGGCAGGCTGATAGGATACCGAAAGCCGCGGCTTAATGCAGTCGAGCCGGCGTCCTGTCCGCTGTCAGAGGTGATGGCGCGCGAGGATTTCGGCGATCACGGCATCGCAGGGTAGATTGCCGTCGACCGTGATGCCGGCCTCATCGGGCAAGAGGGGTTCCAGCGCCAGGAACTGGCTTTCCAGCAAGCCGGGTCCGAAGAAATGCCCGCTGCGACTGGCTAGCCGGTGCCGCAGGGTTTCGCGGTCCACGGTGAGCAACACGGTGAACAGGTCCCCGCCAGCGGCGCGCAGAAGATCCCGATGGGTGCGCTTCAAGGCCGAACAGGCCAGCACGACGGCCTCACTCGCATCGCCTGAGCTTCGCAACGCGCCGGCGATCGCGCCGATCCAGGGCGCGCGGTCGGCATCGGAAAGAGGCGAACCTCGCCGCATCTTTTCCACATTGCCTGGGGGATGAAAATCGTCGCCCTCCAGAAAGCGCCAGCCCAGCCGCTCCGCCAGCCGCTTGCCCAGGGTGGACTTGCCGCTGCCGGCGACGCCGCCGATGACGATGACCTTGCTTATCAGACTGCACTCCGTGACCGGTTCCAGCTTGCTAGAATACGCCCCTTGTGCCAAGGCCGGACCCTGATTGTCGTATGCGAGGGGCACCGGGACCGGGCATGCCTGCTTGCCAGCCGATCCATCCGACCGAATCAAGGCGCGCCGACCCTACCATGAGCCCTAAAGCCTGCTCCGCACCCTTCGCCGACCTGTCGCCGGACCGGATTCTGGAGGCGCTGGAAAGCGCCGGTTTCCCTTGCGACGGCCGCTTGATGGCCCTGAACAGCTACGAAAACCGCGTTTATCAGGTCGGCATGGATGACGGCCCCATGCGTGTGGCCAAGTTCTACCGTCCAGGGCGCTGGAGCAATCAGGCGATCCTTGAGGAACATGGCTTCATGCGGGAACTGTCGGAAGCCGAGTTGCCTGTGGTGCCGCCTCTGGCCGACGCGAACGGGGCCACTTTGCACGAGCATGGCGGATTCCGCTTCGCGGTTTTTCCCCGGCAGGGCGGCTATGCGCCGGAGTTCGATCACGCCGACACCCTCAGGCGCATGGGTTCGCTCATCGGCCGCCTGCATGCCTTGGGCGCCCTCAGGCCTTACCGGGAGCGGCCGGCGCTGGATATTCACAGCTTCGGCGAGGAACCGCGTGAGTACCTGATGAGCCAGGATCTGATTCCGGCGGATTTGCGCGACGCCTATCGCGATGTGTCCGCGCTCGCCCTCGACCGGGTCCGCCGCTGTTTCGAACGCGCTGGGGAGGTGTTTTCACTGCGCCTGCACGGCGACTGCTACGCGGGCAATGTGCTGTGGACCGACACAGGCCCCTATCTGGTGGATTTCGACGATTCCCGCATGGGGCCCGCCATGCAGGATCTGTGGATGCTGCTGTCGGGAAGTCCGGTGGAAATGGGCGTCCAGATCAACCATCTGCTGGCCGGGTATGAGACCTTCTTCGAGTTCGACCGGCGTGAATTGCATCTGGTCGAAGCCTTGCGCACGCTCCGGCTGATTCATTACAGCGCCTGGATCGCGCGGCGCTGGGATGATCCGGCGTTTCCGGCCGGATTCCCCTGGTTCGCCTCGCCGCGCTATTGGCAGGACCGTATCCTGGAACTGCGCGAGCAGATAGCCGCCATGGATGAACCCTTGCTGGGGTACCTGTGAGCCGGGGCGAGCGCCGCCGCGAAGTTCGATGACCGGCCGGCAGGATTCGCTGACCGCAGATCTGACGCTTCATTACTTCCATTTGAAGGCGTTGAGGAGCGTGAAGCGCTTGTCCTGGCGCGCCGCCACAGAGCGGTCCGGCCGCGGAGAGGAGGCGGCGGCCTCATAGTCCGACATCAGGGCTTCAAAGGTCATGGGCTGGTTGAGCTTGAGCTCGATGACATAGTCCAGGAACTTGACGATGCCGGTTCCCACCATGCGGGTGACATTCTCCATCAGTTGACCGCTTTGCTGGGCGTGGTGGACGTACAACTGTTGGGGATTGGCCTGTTTGAATGCCTTGATGTCGTGGATAACATGCAGCACGAACACCATCTCCTCGAAGATCCGCTCGAAGTTGTTGGCGATGGCCCATTCCATGAAGCGGTAGAACACCGGGTAGGCCTCCACGTATTCCAGTGCGACAGACTCCATGGCTTCCGGCGAGCGGTAGTGGATCGTCGCCGCGGACTGGCGCATGGCCCGAAGCTGACCGAGATCCGCGGCTCGTATCATGCTCATGGTGATATGAGGCTGATCGAGGGCCGCGAAATTGCTTAGGTACAGGTCGCGAAGTTCGGAGCGAAATATGACGCTCTTTATGAACATCAGCTCGCGCGCCCGTTTTTCGCGCTCCTTGCGCGCCACGTAAGCATCCACGAGGATCGCGCCGGCAATCACTTCAAGCGGAACGGTAGCGAGGCTGAGGAAGAACGCGTAGCCGGTGATCTGCTCCAAGTACAAACAGAGACCGCTGACTGCGAGCAAGGTGATTACGAACCAGTGACGGCTGCGCGATGGGGATTTGGCGAGCGGGATTTCTGTTCTTGAGTTCATAGGGTGGGGCAAAAAGTGACTGGAGCGATCATTTCCCTTCGCGCGTTGGTGTTTGCAATGAGTATTCGATTTTAGGCCTCTCGCCGGGGGGCACGCGAGTGCTCGCTGAGGCCGAGACATCGAACAAATAATTTCGATATCCGCGTTGACAGGGCAGGCCTTGGTGAGTCCGTTCTAATTGCGGCGATGCCGGAAAGAGGCGGCTCCCTCACGACGTTGTCGCGTTCAATCGCCCAGCACGAAGGCATCGGGGATCTCGTAGCGCTCCTTGCCCAGCCTCACGATGGTGGTGTCGCCAACGCGCTGGGCGACCGGCGTCAAGGCCGCCGAGCCGTCGGCTTGGTTCGCGTTGACCGTCAGGAACTTGCCCTGCTTGTCGAAGAAGATAGTGCGCTGCCCGCCATTGGGGAAATTCACGTCCACCGCGCTGCCCAACTCGGCGTTGCGCTTTACGCCTGCATCGCACAGGCCGGCGGGCGCTCCGCGCAGGCCTTCGCAGCGAATCTGAGCCGTGGCGTTGTAGCCGGTGCCCGCCACCAGGGCATCGCCCTGGCCGTCGCCGTCACCGGCTCGCGCCGCGGCCGCCGTGTTCGGCACGGAAACCAGCGCCACACCGTCGATGGGTCCCAGTTGCCTGCCCGCCAGTTTCGCCGCGTCGGTCTTATCGAGACAGCCCACCAAGCGCGCGCTGTCGTCGAGCAAGTCGACGGTGGCGGCGCTCTCGCCGATCACGCGGCACGGGTCGCCCGGATTGGGAAAGCCGTTGCCGACGACCTTCAGGCTCGCGGGCCAGGCCGCGGCTGCGCCCGGCGCAGAGGGGGCTGCATAGGTCACAGCCGATGAAGGAGCGCCCACCGTGGAACAGCCGCCCAGCAGCACGGCCGTGGTCATGGCAAGGACGCTGGCGAAAGCGTGGGTGGTTCGCATGGGACGATCTCCTTGTTTGGTTCGGCAGCCTATCCTAAGCGGATCGATCTGTCGCGCCTTTTGGGACGCTAAGGCGCGTTCTTCGGCGTGGGTGCGAACAGCGGCCGCAATTCGTCCAGGGTCTGGTCCAGCAGCACGGACTTGGCGAACATGTCCAGGCGGATGATGGCGTTGACCGCCGCGTCTTTGGGACAGGCCATGCGCAGCCGTTTGGCGATGCCGACATTCACCGCGTGCAGAGCCTCGTAGCGTCGCATCATGCCGGTCAAGCGCCAGTCGGGTTGAACCCCGGATTCGCTGTCCTGCCGGAAATACTGGGTTAGCAGGTAGGCGGCGGCGGCGCGAAACGTGGTCTCCTCCTCGGTGGCGAAGGGCTGGTGGAACCAGGCGAGCGGTTTCAGGAAGGCCGTGTGCGGGCAGCCGCTGGTGGCAGAGATCAGGCCCATGATCGAACTGGCGGCGGCTTGCGCTGAAGTCGCGGCCGTAACGGTGCGCTCGCCGCTTTGCATGGCGACGGTGACGCGGTCGTAGGAAAGCAGCGAGCCAAGCAGGTCGACCAGGGGTTCCAGCCGCGCTGCCAGCGGGCACAGGGGCGTGGTCGTCGGATTCAATGGACAATGGGGGCAGCGGTGGGTGTCCAACGCGGTCCATTCCCGCGCCACCGGAGCCGGAAGGCGGCAGTCGAGGCTGTCGCCATCGAGTTCGATGGCAAGTTCGGCTTGCTGGCCGTCAGGCAGTATCAGCCGGTAAGCGAAGCGTCGATTCATGGGGCTTCTATGCCTTGATCACTCGGTGCGGCGAGTAAAACTAAACTGGCGGAGGTTCCAGGGCCGCAGTCTACCGCCAGGTGGGCATGCACGACAGTCCGCGCTCGGGGCGAGGCAGCAGGAATAAGCGGCCCACTGAACCCCTGTTTTCCCTTAGACTGTCAGCGAAGGCGTCCCGTTGCGGCGGCGCGTCGCGGTTCGGGATTTGTCGGGAGGAGATTCATGGCGGAAACCAGCACATTGGAGGATAGGGTCGCGGTTCTCGTGGATTGCGACAATACATCCCCGGATATTCTCGAGTATGCGCTTCGAGTGGTGGCGCAGTTCGGCCGGGTGGTGGTCCGGCGCGGCTATGGCAATCATTCCACCCTTGCCAACAAATGGCAGGAGGCACTGGTCCGCCTGGCCTTCACGCCGTGCCTGCAATATCAGTACGCCTCGGGTAAGAATACCTCGGACATCGCCTTGGCCCTGGATGCGCTGGAGGACCTGTTCGATGAGCGCGCCGACACGTATTGCCTGGTCACCAGCGACTCGGACTTTGCCTATCTCTGCCGGAAGCTCAGGGAGCGCGGCGCCATGGTCTGCATAGTGGGCGAGGAGAAGACGCCGGATGCCTTGCGCAATGCCAGCGATCAGTTTTTCGAGTACCAGCCGTCCGAGTCCGAAGCGGTCAAGAAGCAGACTCAGGCGTCCGCGAAGAAGCGGCCAAAATCCGTTACGGCAGCGGTTTCCTTGCTGGCCGCCGATTCGTCCGAGGGTTGGGTTGGCTTGGGCGAGCTGGGCCAATATATGAAGCGTAGCGATCCGGGCTTTTCACCGAAGAGGTACGGCCATTCCGGACTCCTGGAGATGGTCCAGACCTACCCTGATCTCGCCATTCGCAGCGATGGCGGCGGGCATTGGGTGCAGCCCAAGTCGAAGGGGTCATGAAAGCCGGCCGTGCCTGGAGCCGGGATTCAATACCCCGTCGCGGTTGCCGCGGTTTCTCCCAGGGCGGCGAGGACCTGATTTCGGGTTGTGCGGGCGAGTGTGTCGCGGTGCTGTCCGGCGGGCAGGACGGGGCAGAAGTGGACCTCGACATCGATGTTCTGGAGCTTCAGCACGTCGATCAAATGGGGCAGAAAGGCGTCGTCGTCCACGAAAGGCGCCACCGTGGCCGCTTCATTTCGATAGCGCAGCGCCACCGCCTGAACTGGAACCTGGGCCCGTTGCGCGGGCTGCAGGAGTTTCGCGTGGAAACGCAGCACGCGCTCCCCGCGCGTGGTGGTGCCTTCGGGAAACAACATCACGCGCCTGCCCTGGCGTAACTGCCAGGCCATCTGCTCACAGGCCGCCGCCGTGTGTTCGGCATCGCCACGCCGGATGAACAGGGTGCCCGTCCGTTTTGCCAGATACCCCAGCACCGGCCAGGCCGCCACTTCCAGCTTGGCAACGAAGGCCAGCGGCAGCAGCGAGCCCAGTACGATGATATCCAGCCAGGAAATGTGGTTGGCGACCTTGAGCCCCGGCAGGTCCGACGGGGAGCCATGCGAGGTGATGCGGACGCCGAGGACGCGGCACACGGCGTGGCACCAGTGCTGGCGGATGCGGTCATTGATCTGCGCGCCGCGCGGACTGACGCGCCGGGAAATGGGCATCACCACGGTCACTGCCACAAGGCCCCATACGAACAGTAGCGCTACCAGGGCTGCCTTGAGGACTCGGCGGCGGTTCAGCATCGGGAATGTTCGGAATAGGTGGCTGCCGTTTTCGTGGCGATGAAACGTCTTTCGTAGCGGTCCTGAAGCCGCGTCAGATCCAGCAGGATGAATACGTCCATGACGTTGAAGTCCTCGTCCCAGTAAGGCTCGCCCAGGACCCAGCAGCCCAGCCGCAGGTAGGCCTGCAGCAGGGGCGGGATTCCGCTTTCGTCCGTGACGCAGCGCCGCCAGGCCGGCACCGGCTTCAGCGGGCGAACGTCGAATTCGGCTGGCCCGAACTGGTTCGGCTCGATCTGACGGTAGACGGCGTCGACCGCGAATCCGCTCGGCCCCGGCGAAATGCTGGCGCATCCCATCAGATAGTTGAAGTTGCCCTTGTACACATACTCCGCCAATCCGTTCCACAAGGTGCCCAGCACCAGGCTACCGCGGTGGTCGGGGTCCACGCAGGTGCGGCCGATCTCCAGGAACCGCCCGGGAAGAGCCAGCACCTTGTCCAACTGGAACTCGCCCTCCGAGTAGAATGTCCCGAGCCTTGCGGCTTGCGTATCGCTGAGGAGCCGGGTGCAGGCCACGACCTTTCCGCTGCTGCTGTCGCGCACCAGGAGATGATCGCAGTAGTCGTCGATGTGCTCGTAATCCAGGCCGTCGGCCAGGGAGTGGAGGCGCGCCCCCATTTCTCCGGCAAACACGCGGTAGCGCAGGGCCTGGCTTTCACGGATTTCGTCCGGTCCTTGCGCGAGTTCGGCGACGTAGCGGCGTGAGCGCAAGGGAGTCGGATCGAGGCTGGATACGGACATGCGAGCTCCATTCAGGTTAAGGACTCGCAGCAGCTTAAGGCGCTTACGTGATCAGACTGTTACCGGTCGGTGACGACTTGGTTACAAACACTGGGTGACTGACTGAGCCAGGTATTGACGCGGTCGGCGACCCAGTCGGGATCATCCAGCGGCAGGTCGTGCCCGGCCCAGGGGTGGCAGGCCAGCGGCGCGTGCCAGGCGTTGGCGATGGCTGCGGAACAGGCGGGGCTGACCATTTGGTCGGCATGGGACGAAAGCAGCAGCACAGGTGCCAGGGGCGGTGACGGCGGCGCTTGGTAGGTCGCGGCGGCCCACAATTGGCGCATCAAGTTGATCCGGCGCATGGGGCGCAGGCGGAAGGCGCTGGCAAAGGCCAGAGCCAGCGCCGAGTCCTGGGACCGCTCTCGGCTGGTCAGTTGCAGGATCCGCTGTTCCCGGAGGACGGGATCGTGGGTCAAAACGATGCGGGCCAGTTCCGGCCAGGCGCGCCACTGCAGCCGCTGATGAATTGGGTTGATGCCTCTGAGGCTGGTATTGATCAGCACTGCGCCGGCGATTTCCTCCGGGTAGCGTGACATCCACTCGACCGCCACCATGGCACCGAGGGAAATGGCGAGCAGGTAGCGTGGTGCCTCGACGGACGACCCGCCCGTGGCGGGAAGCGCCGACAGGCTGCTGTGCCGGATAAGCTCCATCATGCTGGTGATAGAACTCGGCGACCGACTGGCGAAATGGCGGCCGTTGCCGGGCAGATCGGCCAAGAATATCCGGCTCTCCCTCACTTTTGCCGTGAAGGTTTCGGGGAAGTCGGCCCAGTGTGCGCTTTCCCTGGCCAGTCCGCGCAGGAATACCCAGTCCCGGTGCATCTCAATTTCCGCCATACCAGAGTTCGAGGCCTTGCTGCCGCAGTCGCTCGCGTTCAAGTGGCTCGAGATCACACCAGGGCGAGGGCGAGCGAATCGCGCGGTGCATGAGATCGAACAGGAACAGGTGCCGCCGCAGCGTCCTTCGCACTCGGTGGGGCATGCGCGGATTGAAGTAGCCGAGGGCCGAGAAGGCCTGTATCCAGTTCTTCTTGACCCACAGCCAGGACCCCATTTCGAGTGTGAAGGGCAGGTAATGACCTTCGGGCCTCTCTGCCCGATACGCGTCGTAGAGATAGTCCCACAGGTCACCATGCGCCAGGTAATGCCGCGACTGCGGCTCGACCTGGTAGACATGGTTGGGAAAGGAACGGTCCAGCAGATGTTTGAGCGCGAGGATTTCCGGCAGGTCGGGAACAGGCGCGCGGGTTCTGGCGTAGGGAAACCACAGCCGGTCGACCTGACCGTATCCGGAATGCACGTCCACGCTGATCGCCGTCTCGGCAGGGAAGATCTCCCTGCGGACGAAGTCACAGAGGGCGCGTGCCTCTTCCTCCATCGGCGCGCCTTCCTTTCCCTGGTACCAGGGGAGAAGAGGGGAAATACGCTGGCCGCCGAACAGGTGCCAGGCGGCCAGTCCCTCGGCGCGCACCGGCGCGTTGCGCATGAGATCGACGCGATTGCCGTTGGCGCGCAATTGGTGAAACATGCCAACGGGATTGACCAAAGGCATCACCACGAGGCGGGTCGATTTGAGCATCTCCTGGGTGACCTGGTCCCAGCGATCCAGTTCGACCAGGGTGCGCAGATAGGCCAGCACAACCCGCGTGCCGATACGTTCCAATCCGTGGACGCCGGCAAACAGCCCGATGACCGGAAGCGAGGGGTCCTTCGGGCCGAAGCGAAAGGCGATCAGTGGAAAGGTCTCGCGGCCGTCCCGCAGTTCGGTGAGCACTTCGATGTTGAACCAGGGCCGGGAGGCTTGTGCGATATGCTCAGCGACGATCAGGAGTTCCGCCATCTCGGGCAAGTGGCGCCGCACCGGACGGCTCAGACTGAGAGGGAGTGAATCGCTCACCGCTTCGTTCTAATTGTAAGGAAGGTGGGGGGCCGCAAACGGTTCGGTTAAATGCTTGGAGCATTCACCCTGTGGAAATGCAAGCTGTTTAATCCTGTCCGGTTTCAGGCTAAGCGCCGATTCTGCTGATCAAGAGAGCGCCGATGCTTCGCCTTCGCCTGGGGTCAAATAGGCAAGGGTCCCATCCCCACATGTCGATTTGATGACAGGCCTGAGGGAATATCTTCATGCCCGGGGAGCAGAACCGCTCCGCCCGGATTCGGCGGAAACGGTCTGCCCGGCCTAGGATCGCAAACCGCGGCCGTTTCTTATCGGTGGCTTTCAAACCGAGTTGAACGGCCTCCGGCGCACTTCCTGGAACGGGACGCAGGACTGCCGGCGCCGAACACCTGACCGCGCGCGCTGACGCCGGTATCGGCGAAGTCGGTGAACAGGCCGTCCACGCCCAGTTCGAAGTAATAGGCCATCTCCGCCTCGGGGTCCTTGAAGCCATAGCCGCTGGAGTCGTTGCGGAACGTCCAGGTATGGACCAGCAAACCCTTGCGATGCGCCAGTTCGATAACGCCGGTGCTTCCATCGACGCGGCGGTCATTGATGCTCAGGACTCCGTCGCCGTCACGGTCTACGCCGTCATCGACCGTCCTGACCAGGTAGGGTTTCCAGGGGCCGATGCCATCAGCGTAGCTCTTGACGAAGTCCAGGCCTTTCTCCGTGACCAGGTCGGCGAAGTTGCGCGGATCGCCGGAAACCACAAAGTCATAGGGCTGACGGTAGGGCGCCACCAGAGACACAGAACCATCGGGCTTCACATCGTCCGCATCCACCAACTGTACCAGCTTGATTCGCGTACGCTTGCTCAAATAGCGTAGGTTGGAGACCTCGAAGGACTGGATGAAGACCGGCGCGCATGCGCTGTTGCCATAGGCGGCATGCAGCGTCTTGAGCAGCTTGTCCTCGAAGACATGCTGGCCGAAAAGTCCGGCGTGAAACGTGGAATGCTTGATCTCCGGATAGATGCCGATGACCCGGCCGGTCTCCCGACTCTTGTCTTTTGCCAGGGCGATGACCTCGTCCAGCGTTGGTATTTCAAACTGTCCGTCGTAGGCCGTGTTGCCCGGACGCAGATCCGGGATGCGTTCCTTTGAGCGCAGTGTCTTGATTTCGGCCAGGGTAAAGTCGCTAGCGAACCAGTCCGTGTATGCCACGCCGTCCACTTTCCGGGTGGTCTTGCGGGAGGCGAACTCGGGATGATCCGCCACGTCCGTGGTGCCGCCGATCATGGGTTCGTGACGGGCCAGCAAGTGGCCGTCCTTGGTCAGTACCAGGTCGGGTTCGATGAAGTCCGCGCCCATTTCGATGGCCAGTTCATAACCGGCCAGGGTATGTTCGGGTCTGTAGCCCGCCGCGCCGCGGTGTCCGATCACAATGGGGGGCGCGTCCGATTCGTGTCTCTGCATGTCGGCGCAGGCGGGATTGGCGAGTACAGCAAGCAGTATACCCGCCAGCGGGATGTGCTTCGTATAAGCAGTCATAGGTGTCCTTGTTGTGTTTGGAATTGGGGCTCAGCAATCGGGTGAGGGCCGGCCCGGCAGGCCAGCCCTCCCTGCCACTTATTCCGGCAGCAGCGTCTTGCTGAAAACAGAGGTTCCGAACAGGTCCTTGAGATCGACGGTCAGGCTGCCGTTCCTGCCATCGATGTTGACCTCACCGAAGAACTGAAGGCCCGCCGAAGGCGGCAGGTTCACCTGACCCGCGGGCGGGGCCTTGTAGAACACGACTTGCGGGCCAAAGGTGCCATCGGTGGTATTCGGGCCGAAGGATCCGGCGTTGAGAGGACCGGTGACGAACTCCCAGAACGGCAGGAAGTCTTTCGTGGCGGCTTTCTGGGGATCATAGTAGTGCGCCGCGGCATAGTGGACGTCGGCTGTCAGCCAGACGATATTCTTGATGCGCTGCTTCTTGATGAAGCTGAGCAGGCGTGCGATTTCCAGTTCGCGCCCCAAGGCCGGACCGCCGTCGCCATTGGCGACCGCTTCCCAGCGCGCGTTACCCTGGGCATCGGTGCCATCGCCGATATTGAGGCCGATGGGCATGTCCGCCGCGACCACCTTCCACTTGGCTTCGGATTTTTTCAAACCCTCCTCAAGCCACTCCAGTTGTGACTTGCCCAGGAACGCGGTGTCCGGGCCTTCCTGCGCCTGCAGGTTGGCGGTATTGGGACCACGGTAATTGCGCATGTCCAGCACAAACACGTCGAGCAGCGGACCGTAGGACAACTGGCGATAGATACGCCGGTATTCTTCGGCGCCGTAAGGTCGCATGGGCGCAAACTCATGGAAAGCTTCCTCGGCCCGCGCGACCAGGGTGGGAATATTCTTTTCGCTGTAGCGCGTGTCGTTTGCCAGATCCTTGGAATCGGACCAGTTGTTCACCACTTCATGATCGTCCCATTGCCAGATCTGCGGCACTTCCGCGTTGAAGGCGCGGACATTGTCATCCAGCAGGTTGTACTTGTAGCGGCCGCGGAATTCCGCCAGGGTCTCGGCGACCTTGGAAACTTCGTCCGTAACGATGTTCTTCCAGATCACCTGTCCGTTGGCGTCCTTAACTTCCGGCAATATGGGACCGTCGGAATAGACGTTGTCGCCGCTGTGGATGAAGAATTGCGGTTGCTCCTGGCGCATGGTTTCGTAGATCTTCATGCCACCGAATTCGGGATTAATGCCCCAGCCCTGGCCTGCGGTGTCCCCGCCCCACACAAAGCGGATATCGTCCCGCTTTCCGATGGTATGAAAGCGGCCTTCCACGAGTTCACTTTTGTTGCGGGCGTTGGTGAGGTCCTCGAACCAGACGCGAACATAAATATCCCTTCCCTCCGGCAGGCCGACGAGGTCCTGGCGCGCGGTGAAGTCGGTGCCTTCCAGGGCATTAGGTCCTCGGATGACCTTTGAATTCCTGAAGTCGGACCGGTAGGCGTATTCCACAAAAAGCGTCGCGGGGCGGTCGCTCCGGCTCCAGATGACAGCGCGGCCCGGCGCCAGATCGCCAATCTGGATGCCCTGTTCCAACTGCGGAGCATTGACTGCTGCCATGGCACAGCCGCTCGCGGTGGCGAGTAACACAGAGGCCATCGCAGCGACGAGCAGGTTTTGACTCGATTTTTTGAACTTAGGATTTGAATGGGGGAAATTCACGGCCAGCCTCCTTTGGTTTATGCAGGCGGCAGCACCTTAGTAGGCTGGCAGGTCAGCCCCGTGGCAATCCGGTTAAAGTTCAGTGACAGAGAGGGATCTGCCCCGAGCACGAGGCTATGTTCTGAACGTCAAGCGCCTGTCACGAGCCACGCTTAGCATGGTCGGCGGATTGCGCAATCCCCCGCGCAATCGTGCCCTACGACGTTTGGAGTCCAGCCCAAGCAATGTGCCTTGTCAGCATAGTGGGCAGGTCAAGGTCGAGCATCTTGCCCCGCTGAAACAGCGCGTTGCAGGGTATGCGTCACCTGACTGTAACGGTCCTGTCACATAGTCTTGGTACTCTGCAATCCTAGAAGGCGTTTGTCCCGCTCATAGTCAGGGTGCTTCCGGTCGAGGCGGCACACTCTCAATTTTTTCCTGGACTGCAAGGACCGTGGATGCGAGCCGCTTAAGGCGCGCCCGGGTCTGCTGCCGTCTCGTTGCTTGCGAGGACAACTTTTTCCAGGCCGTTTTTCACCGCCCAACTCACGCGCATCAGGTCATGAACAGCCTTATTCAGCTCAAAACGGGAGTACAGTCCAAGGGCAGGGATCGCGCGCATTGGCTTGAAGTTCCTGTGAGTGAGGCTCACGAGCGAAGGCCCGACCGCACCGGCCCGACCTTGGGGCAGTGGTCATGCTCCCGTCCGCGCGTTTCCTGTCGTGGCGTCGAGGTTCACTACGGGAGCAAGCTGGCGCTCCAAGAGGTCTTTCTCGATATCGGCCACGAGGAGGTCATCGCCTTGATCGGGCCTTCCGGTTGTGGAAAGTCCACTTTCCTGCGCTGCCTTAACCGGATGAACGATGCCGTCGCCGGCTGCCGAGTCAGCGGCAGGATAGAGATCGATGGGCAGGACATCTTTGACCCCCAGCTTGATCCGGTGCGTCTGCGCAGAAAGGTCGGGATGGTCTTCCAAAAGCCCAATCCGTTTCCCAAGAGCATCTATGAGAACATCGCCTATGGCCCGCGTATACACGGTCTCTGCTCGGGTAAGGACGCAGAGCGGGCGATCGTGGAAAACGCCTTGCACAAGGCCGGGCTCTGGAACGAGGTCAAGGATTATCTGGATCATCCGGGAACCAGCTTGTCGGGGGGGCAGCAGCAGCGCCTCTGCATTGCGCGCACCATAGCGGTGAACCCGGAAGTCATCCTGATGGACGAGCCTTGCTCCGCGCTGGATCCGGTGGCTACCGCCAAGATCGAGCAATTGATTGATGAACTGCGCAACCAGTTCACCATCGTCATCGTGACCCACTCCATGCAGCAGGCGGCCCGTGTGTCGCAGCGTACCGCCTATTTCCATCTGGGCAGGCTGGTGGAGGTGGGTGATACCGCGCAGATGTTTACCAATCCTCGCCATCCCTTAACCAACGACTACATCAGCGGCCGTTTCGGCTGAGGTCTGGAGATCGTCTCATGTCTGAGTTCCCGACCGAAGGTCATACCTACCGCCGTTATGACGGCGAGCTCAATCACCTGCATTTCCTGGTGCTGGAAATGGGCGGTTTGGTGCTGGCGCAGGTGCGGGATGCTCTGGCCGCGTTCAGAACCCGCGATGTCTTGCAGGCGCAAAGGGTTGTGACCAAGGATGGTGCCGTGGACCGGCTCGAGGTCGAGGCGGATGATGAGATAGCCAAGCTCATCGCCCGGCATAGTCCAGTGGGCAATGATCTGCGGATGGTGATTGCGGTGTCCAAGAGCGTCAGCGATCTGGAGCGGATCGGTGACGAGGCGGTGCGTATCGCCGGCTTGGTGATCCAGTTGTTCGGACACGAGAGCGGTGATCCCAACGGACAATTGGTCCGCGACGTGGACCGCATCGGAGGGCTGGCTCTGAGCAGCCTGCAATGCGCCGTCGAAGTCTTCGACATATGGGATGAGCGCAAGGCGCTTTCGGTGATCGAGAAACACCGGGAACTGGACCTGGAGTTCCAGTCGGAACTGCGGCGCCTGCTCACCTATGTCATGGAAGATGCCCGGCTCATTGGCTTTGCCATCAATGTGGTGCTCGCCATCAAGTCACTGGAACGCATCGGTCATCACGCGCAGAATCTTGCCGAATACGTTGTATTTCAAGTGATGGGTAAAGATATCCGACACGTCCAGGGCAAACCTGGCCATGACGAATAGCCGTTCTGGCACCCGTGTCCTGATCATGTCCGCCAGCGCAGGATCGGGTCACATTCGGGCCGCCGAGGCGCTGGAAAAGACTTTTGCCGCGGACGACGGGGTTGCCGAGGTCGTGAATAACGATGCCCTCCAGTACACCAACCGGCTGTTTCGGGACTTCTATTCCAAGTTCTACCAGTCCCTGGTGGCGTCGGCGCCGAACTTTCTCGGTTGGTGGTACAAGGCCAGCGACGAGCCCTGGCGTACCGACGCCATGCGGCACATGATCGATCGCCTGAATACCAAACCGCTGGTCCGATTCATCCGGGCGTTCGACCCGCATATCATCGTCTGCACCCATTTCATGCCGGCGGGCATCATCTCCCATCTGATCGCCACGGGACGCCTCCAGGCACACCTTTCCATCGTGGTGACGGATTTCGACTTTCACGCCATGTGGCTGTCGCGGGCATTCCACCGCTATTTCGTGGCCATCGACGAAACCAGGGCGCATCTGGAAATGCTGGGCCTGCCGGGCAACCGGATCACCGTCTCCGGGATTCCCATCGACCCGTTGTTCCAACAACCGGTTGACCGGTTGGCTGAGCGGGGACAGCTGGGCCTTGATTCCGAACGACCGGTGCTGCTGCTGTCGGCGGGCGCGCTGGGAACGGGGCCGACCGAGTTCATGGTGGAGCGTCTTGCGAGCCTTCGCAACGATGCGCAGACCATCGTCGTATGCGGCCGTAACGAGGCCTTGCGGGAGCGGATACAAAGGCGGGTGGGCGGGGATAATCCCAGGTTCCGGGTCTTGGGTTATTCCAACGCCATGCACAGCTTGATGGATGCAGCTGACCTTTTCATCGGCAAGCCGGGCGGACTCACCGCCGCCGAAGCGCTGGCCCGGGGGCTGCCCCTGTGCATCGTCAATCCGATTCCAGGCCAGGAGGAGCGCAACAGCGACCATTTGCTGGAAGAGGGCGTCGCTGTGAAATGCAATGACCTTACAGTCTTGGGTTTCAAAATAGAGCAACTGCTTGCCAACCCGCAGCGGCTCGCGTCGATGCGGGCCAACGCCTTGCGCTACGCGCGGCCGGAGGCCGCCCGGGTGGTGGTTGATACGCTGCTCGAGGACCGGATGCCGCCTTTGTCGTTCAATCGCAAGCAGCGCGCCGCCATTGCCGAGGCCGCCTTGATCGAATGAGCGAGGAGCCCGGATCGGGCACCCCTTTGCCGTTCTTATGGGGAGTCGCGACCTCAGCATATCAGACTGAAGGCGGCTACAATGGGCCCGGCCAGCCGCAGACCAACTGGGCGCACGCGGAGCGGGCAGGGCGCGTGGCCCTGACCGGCAGGTCTGCCGATTTCTGGAACCGCTATCCGGAGGACTTCGAGACCTGCGGGACGCTCGGCCTATCGGCATTTCGCTTAGGCATCGAGTGGAGCCGCATACAGCCGACCTTTCAGGATGCCGAAGGTCCGCCGCCCGATTTCGACTATGCGGCGCTGGACCACTATGCGGAAATGCTCGCGGTCTGCCGACGGTCTGGCATGGAGCCGGTGCTCAGCCTGCACCATTTCGTGCATCCGGCCTGGCTGGGCGCGGATGTCTGGCTGAAGCCGGAAACGGTTGAACACTTCGAGCGGTACGTGAGCACCTCGGTGCGCTACCTGAACAGCAAACTGGCCAGCCTGAATCAGGCCCCGGTCCGCCTTTACCTCACCGTCAACGAACCCAATATGTTGGCGCTGAACACCCATCTGGGACGCCAGTTTCCCGGTGCCGAGAGCTTCGGCCTCAAGGCTGTCTCCCAAAGCCTGAGTCACTTGCTGCGTGCCCACGTCCTGGCCTATCGGGCCATCCACGCGCTTTACCGCGAGCAGTGCTGGCACCGGCCCTGGGTGAGTTGCAATCTTTACTGCAGCGACATTTACTGGCTGGATAAACTTCTGCTCGATCTCCTGCTGGCCCGTGAGCGCGGGATCTCGCCTTCGATTGCGCAGCACTATGCCCTCGACCGCTTTCGCGGCTTTGAGGCGGCTTTGGCCGAAGCCGGGCTGCCTTACGACAAGGATCTGGCATTTCGCCTGGGATCCGTGCTCAGGCTGGCTGTTCAGCAGGCCGGGCGCTTCGCATTCCATGCGACTGAATTCGATCCATTCTGGGAAACGTTGTTCGAAGGTCCCGATCCTTGCGTTATCGATTATGTGGCAATCGATTATTACGATCCGTTTACGGCGCATGCGCTCAGGGCCCCATCACTCCTGGATCACGATGCTCCCGACCCCAGCCGTCTGAGCCTCTTATGGGGCAGCTTTACCAGCAAATGGTGGGACTGGCGCAGTGTTACCGGTGGTTTGGGCTTTTTCTGTTCGTTTTACGCTAACGAGTATGCGCGCCCCGTGCTGATTGCCGAGAATGGCATGGCCCTGCACCGGCGAACCGACAATGCCTCCATTCCGCGGCGCGACAAGCTGACACGCAGCGCCTTTCTGCAACGCCATATGGCCGAGGTGGCGGAACTTCGACGCAGGGCAATCCCCTTGCTGGGCTATCTGCACTGGTCGCTGTTCGATAACTATGAATGGGGAACCTTTACACCGCGCTTCGGGCTGTTCAGCCTTGATTACGGGCGGGGAACCGCGCGCCTTCACAAAGACCATCAGGGCGACAGCCCCAGTGTCACCTACCGCAGGCTGATACGCTCGGTCGAAGAATGGCTGCCCGAAGCCCGGCGGGTGTCTTATTGAAGGCGCATGGTGTTTAAAGGAATCGGAATCGGCAAGCAGCTTCGTCGAACTGAAACATTGGCAGGCTAGCTTTGTACCCGGCGCGCAGCGGATTGCTGCGGGTGCTGTGTCCCAGCGCCCCGCTGCGCATGGGCGTCAACCCTTACCTCACCGGAAGACACAAGTGCGATGAATGCCGAAACGCTCGATCTTCAATCCTCGAGAGCCCTGGAAGCCATCTTCAAGGAGCACCTCGACAACACCATGGCCTGTGGCGAGGCCTTGAATCAGCTGTTTTCGCAGTTGCAGGATCCCGACGCTTACATTGTTCGCGTCAAGCAGCTGGAAGAGAAAGGTGATCGTCTCACGGCGGAGGCGTATCACGCCCTGGAACTGCTCGACTACTCGGAGTTCATCCATATCACCGAACAGTTCGTCAAACGCCTGGATGACATCGTGGACGGACTCAACGATACCGCGCGCCTGATCGACATCTGCCATCCGCACAAGATAGAGGATGAGGCCCACAGCATACTGTCCGTGTTGACCAGCATGATTTCCCAGCTGCGCGAGGAAATGACCCGCTACCCCGACAACGAGCTGGAGAGCGTGAAGGCACTGCGGGAGAACCTGAAGCGCAGTGAGGAAGCAGCCGATCTCATTTATCACGACTGGCGCAAGAAGCAGTATCGCATCCTGGTGCTGCCGCTGGTGGATGAGTTCAATTGGACGGAGATACTGGGCGTACTGGAACAGACTACCGATTCCGCCTACCATGCGGCCGTCCTGTTGGAACGCTTCGTGCGCTACCGGCAGCGGCAATAGGCGGGTCGGGCCGCTACTCCAGTCCTTGATCCACGCCATGGCCACGACCGCCAGCCCCATCAGACTGCGGTACTAGACCACCCCGAAGGCTTGGCCCAGAGGCACGCGGCAGCCGGCCCATGCGGCTCCTTGCCAGCGGTGAGCGGGCCCATTTCCCGCTCGCCGGGGCGCGCGGCCAGTTGACCTGCGCGGGCAGGGATGCTGCTACTCACGGCACAAGCCAGGGGTCGTTGTGCCTGAATCAGTCCTGATCATGCCCGTGAATCCTGGCGAGCCAGCCCATGGTGGCCGCCACAAACAAACCGAACGCCACCACGATGGTTTCGATGGGGAATTCCGCCTTGAGCATGAGGCTGTAGGCGCCCAGCATGAGCAGGATACTGGAGTTCTCGTTCAGGTTTTGCACGGCGATCGAATGTCCCGCACCCATGATCAGATGGCCGCGGTGCTGAAGCAGGGCATTCATCGGCACCACGAAATAGCCGCCCATGGCGCCGATCAGGATCAGCATCGGTATCGCAATGCGCCAGTCGTGCACCAGCACCATCGCTGCGACGGTGAGTCCCATGGCGATGCCAACCCGCAGCACCTTGACTGCATGGTTAAGGGGTACAGCGTGACCCGCCACGGCGGCGCCTATGCCGATTCCGATCGCCACTACGGCGGTCAGTTGCGTCGCCTGCTCCAAATCGAAATTCAAGGCGGCCGCGGACCACAGGATGATGATCAGGCGCAGGGTGCTTCCGGCTCCCCAGAACAGGGTGGTGACTGCCAGGGAGACCTGGCCGAGGGGGTCCTTCCAGAGTTGCATGAAGGAAGCCGCAAAATCCCTGACGATGTAGCCGATGGTTCTCCGTGGCAGGGTATGGTCGATGGGCAGCTTGGGTATGTATAAATTGAACAAGGCGGCGATCAGATAAAGGCACAGGACGATGGCGATGGCGCATTCCGCTGCCGAGTCCAGACTCGCGGGGAGTATCGCCTGCTGCGTCAGTTGCAGCACCAATCCTTCAGCGCGGGGGCCGATCAGGATTCCACCGACAATGGCGCCCAGGATGATGGCCGCCACCGTGAGGCCCTCCAGCCAGGCATTGGCCCAGACCAGGCGTTCCGGCGGCAGGCATTCCGTCAGGATGCCGTACTTGGCCGGTGAGTAGGCGGCGGCGCCGACGCCCACCAAGCCATAGGCCAGGAGCGGATGCACTCCGAGCAGCATGGCGAGGCAACCCAGCATTTTCACCGTATTGCTGATGAGCATGACGCGGCCCTTGGGCAGGGCATCGGCGAAGGGACCGGCAAAAGGGGCCAGGACGATAAAGGCCACCACGAAGCCCTGCTGCAGCACCGGCGTTTGCCAGGACGGGGCCGCTAGGCTGCGCAACAGGGCGATGGCCGCAAAAAGCAGGGCATTGTCCGCCAGGGAGGAAAAGAACTGAGAGGCCAGTATGACAGGAAAGCCGCGTTGGAGCGCGGCTTCGTTCGCGGCCGGTCGGCTGCTGGTTTCGGCAGGACTCGAGTGCACGTTATGGGGCCATCGTGGTGAGAGAAAAGGGTCGGGCTAGGCGGCAGTCACGAGGGCACAGTTCCGTGCCGGGAAGTCCGATTCCTGATTGGCGCCCGTCACATAGAGGGATGCATCCGAGGCAAGAAAAACCAAGGCCCCCATGAAATCGGTGGGTTGGGCCATCCGCCCCAGGGGCGTGCGCCGGGAGTACTCCGCTACGAAGCAGTCGTCCTGAGCGTTTTTGACACCCCCGGGACTGAGGGCGTTGACCCGCACCCCCGCGGCGCCCGAGTAAGCGGCCAGAAATCGGGTAAGCCCTAGGAGTGCTGATTTGGTGGCCGGATAGACGGGCGATTTGTAAAAGCGCTGGTCTCCGTCGAGATCCCGATACAGGGACTGATCCGGTGCTACCAGGCCATAGGTGGAGCCCAGATTGATGATGCTGCCGGCGCCCAAGCGCGCCATTTCCGCTCCGATGACCTGGCAACAGAGAAAGGGGGCCGTCAGGTTCGCATCCAGGGCGCGTTGCCAATGATCCAGGGGATAATTCTCGAAGCGGGAAGTCTCCAGCCCGGTTCCCGGAGCCTCCACCTTGTCGTTGATGGCGGCGTTATTGACCAGCACGTCGATGCGACCGCAGCGCTCCAGAACGGTATCGGCCAGCTTGCGCAAAGAGTCGCGGCAGCACAAGTCCGCCTCTACCGCGAAAGCATCACCGCCCAGTTCGGCGACAAGGTACTGGCACCCGGCGAGATCCAGATCGGTCGCCACCACCCTCGCCCCGGCTTGCGCCACGGCTTGGCAGTGGCGGCGCCCCAGCAAGCCCGCGGCGCCCGTGACGATGGCGGTCCGACCTGCCAGAGAGAAGCTTTGCGAGACCGTCATGCCAACTGCCTGTTCAACCGGCCGGCATCGAGACGTGGCTTGACATGGAAATGACTGGTCTTGCGGAATACCGCTTGCACCAGATCACCACGAAGTCGCTGCAGGACCTCACCGCGTTCGACGGCATCATTCAGCGCAATCAGTGATTTTTCATAGGCGGCAAGGGTGTATTCGATGTCCTCCGGAAGGTGGCTGTATGACAGGGCATGGGTCCCGGACCAGAGGATGCCGCGCCGCAACAGTTCCTGCTGCAGCAAGGTTTTCATCGCCAGCGGATCGCCGTCCATTGGCGCCAGGTTAAGCAAGCTGCGGAACGGATAGCCTGAAACTGACACGTAGTCCATCTTCAGCTTCCTGATGAGCTTACGTAGCCCGTCCGTTAGCCGTTGTCCGGTCCGCGCAATTTCCGCCTGTACGTGGTGCTTTTCCATGAAATCGATGCAGGCGATGGCTGCAGCCAGGGACAGGGTCTCGCCGCCGAAGGTGGTAAAGAAGAAGACATCTTTCTCCAGCAGGGACATGACATCCCGGCGCCCGGTGATGGCTGCTATGGGCATGCCATTGGCCATCGCCTTGGAAAACAGGCTCAGGTCGGCGCGCACGCCCAAAAACTCCTGGGCGCCGCCCAGGGCACACCGGAAGCCGGTCCACATCTCATCGAAGACGAGCAGAGCGCCGAATTGTTCGCAGACCTCGCGCAGGGTCTTCAGAAAGCTGCCGTCCTCCTGCTCGAACACGAGTGGTTCGAGGATCACACACGCCGTGCCGTCGTCGATGGCATCCAACACAGAAGCGATATCGTTGTACTGGATCGTATGGGTCAGGTCGCGGGTCGCGGCCGGGATGCCCGCGGCGCGATCGGTGATGCCGATATACCAGTCGTGCCAGCTATGGTAACCGCAGCACAGCACCCGCTCGCGGCCGGTGTAGGCGCGCGCCAGGCGCATGGCGGCGGTCGTGATGTCGCAGCCGGTCTTGCAAAAGCGCACCGCCTCGGCGTTGGGAATGCAATCGCGCATACGCTCGGCCAGTTCCACCTCCAGGGGATGCATCAGGGAAAAGGTAATGCCGTCCTGCAATTGCCGCTGGATCGCCTCATCCACAGCCGGGTGGCAGTAACCGAGTATGACCGGGCCCACGCCCATGCTGTAATCCAGGTACTCATTGCCATCCACGTCCCAGACGCGGGCGCCGCGCCCACGCCGCAGGCACTTGGGGGCGATGCCATTGGAGTACTGCGTCGGGCCTTTCGCCAGGGTTTGGGTGCCGGCCGGGATGAGGCCGCTCGCCCGTTCCCAGAGGCGGTTGGATTCGGTGATGTCCGGAAACTCCGGGTTGAACGCGACATGATTGGGCATGGCTTAAACCTTGAGTGATGAGAGGTGGGCGGTATCGCGCGAGTCGACGGTCTTGAGCTGATGCAGGTGATGGCGATACCAGTTGACCCCGAGGTAACGCTCATTGATGTCTGCCAGCTGCGGGCGGCTGGCCAGCAGATCGAGGATGTCCTCGACTCCAAATACGGGGTTCTCCGGGTACAAGGTTTCGAAAACCTGCCGGATGAACGCGCAGTCCTCGGCGTAGTCGAGGGTCCAGCGGTGGCTGAGTGAGCCGTCGCGCGTCACGGCAGCCTCCTCGTCCCAGCGAACATTGGCGAGCTTGAAGCGTTCCGGACGTTCCCACAGATAAGGCGGCGTGTGCTCCCGTTCCATGGGTAGCATGGCTTCGCGCCATGCCGTTTCCAACGCATCCAGCCGCATAACCTCGACGTCGTTGCCGTCGGGCCAACTGGCCAGATGAAGATTGCTGACGTAATCGCAATCGGATTGCATGACGCGATCAAGCACCTGGTCGATGACGTCCGGGTCGATCAGCGGGCAGTCCGAGGGAATCTTGGCATCGGCTTCCGCGCCTGCGGCGATGCGCCGCGCTTTCTCGATGAACTTGGGGCGGTTCTCGAATTTGAATGTTTCGCGCATGTCCGAAGTAGCCACCAGGACGTGGTCCCGGTGGGGGACATCGTTATCCAGGTACGCCGCACAGTGGTCGAAAGTGGGAATGCCGGTCACCCGGATTTTTTCCGGACGAACGCCTTTGCGCTCGAACAGGCTCCGATAGCCCTCGGAGGCAACGCGGAAGAGGTCATAGGCATTCGACAACCCCTTGGCGGACGTCTGCGCAAGCCAGCGCGGCAGCCGCGGGGCGCGCACCAGGTGATAAGCCGGGGTCTCCGGGTCGGTCATCCCTTCCTGCACGAGCACCAGGCGGCTGTTACGGATGCGCTTCGGTACGATCAGGTCAATGCAGGTAAGCACCAGGTCATAGGGTCCGTTGACGTCCTCGAAGTCGAAATTCACGCCGCATTCGGTGAGAAACTTCGCGGTCTGGCGGTGGAACTCTCCCCCCAGCACGGTGAAGTCCAAGGCCCCGGTGCGTTGCACCAGACGCCCCGGCCCGTCACAGAAATAGGGGGTGAAATTGGCGTGGAATTGCGGAAGATGAAGGGATATCTGATACATCATCCGGGTCTGGTTCAGGGAACCGCAGATAAACAAGGCCTTCATGCGATCGCGTTCGTCGTGGTCGTCAGCATTCGCTCTAATCTGCTCCGTTTTTGCGACAGGGGTATGACTGGAGCTTTGCAGTTTGGTGACGCCGGCGCGGAAGCTTGCACGTCTGCGATGTCGCTGTTCATATCGCAAAGCACCGCGATGGCCTCGCCCCGGAGGGCGCGGAAAACATCAAGTTGCGTTCCGGCCTCACGCCGGAGTTGAAGAGCTAAATCACGCGCCCCGTCCTTCGCCCTGCGCAGGGTGATTTCAGTCCTGGGCGATGATTGCAGCCCCGGCGATCTATGAAATTGATCCGCTACGGTCGGCAGAGTGACCCGCCGGGGAACTGTCGTTGGATTGGCGCGAAAAATCCCTTATGCTTAGCGTTATATTATTTGTTACTTAACGATGTGACGAACCCGAAAAGGCGCGTGCAGCGGGTTCCATTTACAACTCGTCCTGACATGAAGGAGAACCGCCCATGAAGGTACTGCGCTCGTTGCTGCTTGCTTGTCCGCTGCTGTTTGCAACAGCGGTCCATGCCGAAAAGATCACAATCGCCGCAGCCTCCGACCTCAAGTTTGCCATGGACGAGATCGTGACTAAGTTCAAGAAGGAGCATCCGGGGAATGAAGTGGAGGTGGCCTACGGTTCCTCCGGTAACTTCAATACCCAGATCCAGCAGGGTGCGCCTTTCGATTTGTTTTTCTCCGCCGACATTGCCTTTCCCCAGAACCTGGTGAAAGAGGGCTTGGCGGCATCCGAAGTCAAGCCTTATGCCATTGGCCGCATCGTGCTTTGGAGCGCGACGCTGGATGCCTCCAAGATGACATTGAAAAATCTGACCGATCCCAAGATCACGCGTGTCGCCATCGCCAACCCGAAGCACGCACCTTATGGCAAGCGGGCGGAAGAAGCCTTGCGGGCATCCGGACTTTGGCAAAAGGTCGAGCCCAAGCTGGTCTTCGGCGAAACCATTGTCCAGGCCGCCCAGTTCGTCCAGACCGGCAATGCCCAGGTCGGCATCATCGCCCTATCTCTGGTCAGCAATCCGGAACTGTCCAGCAAGGGGGGCTACTGGCTGATCCCAGAAAATCTGCATGAGCCCCTGGAGCAGGGCTTCGTCATCACCAAGCGCGCCGAGGGGAATGCTTTGGCCAAGACGTTCGCCGACTACATGGGCAGCAAGCCGGTGCGGGCCGTGATGACCAAGTACGGCTTTGCGCTGCCGGGTGAAGTGAAGGGTAATCTCAAATCGAAGAAGCCCTGAGCGCCGGCCGGCGGAGTGGGCAAGGCTCCATCCTCGTTGCGGTGTCAGGCGGATTATTTCGGGGACTGATGCCGACCCAATGGCTGATGGCCCTGCTGGGCACGATCCTGCTAATTTCCGCCAGATTGACCTTACAGCACACGTGCTGACGGAGGGCTGATGTTGCTGGCCGACAATGACCTGCAAGCCATTGGATTAACCATCCGTTTGGCGAGCATCGTGACCTTGATTTTGCTGGTCTTGGGTACACCCATTGCTTGGTGGTTAGCGCGAACTCAATCCCGTTGGAAAGGACCGCTCGGCGCGGTCGTGGCCTTGCCTTTGGTGCTTCCACCCTCGGTGCTGGGCTTCTACCTGTTGCTGGCCATGGGACCGGATGGCTTGATTGGGCGGATCACCCAATCGCTGGGCATGGGGCTGTTGCCCTTCACCTTCTGGGGGCTGGTGGTGGCGTCGGTGCTGTATTCAATGCCGTTTATGGTTCAACCCCTGCAAACCGCCTTCGAAGCGATCGGCGACCGGCCGTTGGAGGTCGCGGCTACCCTGCGGGCGTCTCCCCTGGATGCCTTCTTCACCGTCGCCGTGCCCCTGTCACTACCGGGTTTCCTGACCGCTTGCATCCTGACCTTCGCCCACACGGTTGGAGAGTTCGGCGTCGTGCTGATGATCGGCGGCAACCTGCCCGGCGCGACCCGCGTCGCCTCGGTGCAGATTTACGATCATGTGGAAGCGCTCGAATATGCCCAAGCCCACCGCCTGGCGGCGGCCATGCTGATCTTCTCCTTCGTGGTCCTGCTGGGTCTCTACCTTTGGCGGCCCAAGGCCAAGAAGGGGTAGTCATGTCGGACATCCAAGCACGGTTCCGTCTCGATTGGCCGGGCTTTCTCCTCGATGTGGACCTGGCCTTGCCAGGCCGGGGAGTCACTGCTCTTTTCGGTCATTCCGGCTCCGGCAAGACCACGCTGCTGCGCTGCATCGCCGGACTTGAACGTGCGCCACAAGGTCGCTTGGCAATGAATGGCGACGTCTGGCAGGACGCTCACCACTGGACTCCGCCCCATAAACGACCGCTCGGTTATGTGTTCCAGGAAGCCAGTTTGTTTCCCCACCTGACCGTGCTCGGTAACTTGCGCTATGGCGCGAGGCGGATTGGCTCGGAGCAGCAGGTCAGATTGGACCAAGCAGTCGAACTGTTGGGCATCGGTCACTTGCTGGAGCGTAAACCGGACCGGCTTTCCGGTGGCGAACGTCAGCGCGTCGGCATCGCGCGGGCTCTTGCGGTCAATCCGCGCATCCTGCTCATGGACGAGCCACTGGCCGCCCTGGACCTCCGACGCAAAGCGGAAATCCTGCCCTACCTGGAGCGGCTGCATAACGAGTTGGATATTCCGGTGTTATATGTGAGCCACGCGCCCGATGAAGTGGCGCGGTTGGCCGACCACCTGGTCGTTCTGGAAGAAGGCCGGGTATTGGCTCAGGGCGTATTGACCGAAACACTGGCCCGGCTCGATCTGCCGATCCGGCTCGGAGAGGATGTGGGCGCCGTGCTCGACGCGACGGTCGGCGCCATTGACGATGAGTGGCATCTGGCCCGCGCAGATTTTCCCGGTGGCCAACTTTGGACGCGGGATCACGGCGTGCCGCTTGGGCGTAAAGTCAGGGTGCGCGTGCTGGCCAGAGATGTCAGCCTGGCTCAACTGCATCCCGGCCCGAGCAGTATTCAAAATGTTTTCCCAGGTGTGGTCGATGCCATCGCGGATGATGAACATCCAGGGCTGGCGCTCGTTCGGGTCAAAGTGGGGGAGTGCATACTGATTGCGCGCCTGACCAAGCGGTCGGCGGTCGAGCTAAAAGTATCGAGTGGCCAACAGATCTGGGTACAGGTTAAATCGGTCGCTCTGCTGGAATAGCACTGTCAGATTTGAGCATGCCCAAAACAGCGGTATTTCTTGTCGGGATTCGCCGGGCTGACCATCCCCACGCAGGAAACCCGAGGAGAATCAAGATCGCCGCGCAGTTGGTGGATCAGCGGACTGAAGTTGGGCGGCGAAACACATTTTGTTGACGACGTCCGCCGCTGGCGCGGTAGAGCGGAAAAATTTTGTGAAGTCAGAATGTTTAGCCAATGCCGCACTCATGGCAAGTCCTGACCATCAGTTAGTCAACCCAGAACGCCAACGGACGCCTGCCCGCCTGGCTTGCACTGAAAGCATTGGCCTGCGGAGTACTGCGCGATGGCCTCTATCTGTTGCCTTACCGGCCGGAATTTCGGCAGATCCTTCAGACTCAAGCCGAATAGCTTGGTGTTGCTGGTGTATCACCTGGATTGCGGCGGGATTCCCATCGCGGAAGCGGCTGGGTTGGAAAGCAACATTCGGGGCATGCACCAGCGTTTGACCGGCGACGACATCCTGTTGGCCGAAGTCAGAAAGACCCACCCTGACACCGGACATTCTCTAACGTCAGCTTTTGCTTTCCTTGGTTGAGCGCGACGTGCCCCTTGCTGTCATCCAATTCAGTGATCAGCGTTTGGCAAGTTACCTGGATATTGCAGCCGTTCAGGGCGGTTACGATTCGGCTGCTGGTTCTTTTGCCGCAGGCTGCAGAAACCAAACCAAACCAAACCAAACCAAACCAAACCAAAGCCGACTGTGTTTTCACCGCTCCTCCCAAGCCGCACAGAGCCAAAGCGGCTAGCTGCCAGTCCGCCTGTCACAATCCCAAATCACTTAGGCTCGGGTGATCCACGGGGCGTGCCCCCAGTGGCCAGTGGAACAGGCGGTCTTCCGGTGTGATCGGCAGGTCGTTGATGCTGGCGAAGCGCCGTTGCATGAAGCCTTGCGGGTTGAATTCCCAGTTTTCGTTGCCGTAACTGCGGAACCACTGCCCGGAGTCGTCGTGCCACTCGTAGGCAAAGCGCACGGCGATGCGGTTGCCGGTGAACGCCCACAGTTCCTTGATCAACCGATAGTCCAGTTCCCTGGCCCATTTGCGCTGTAGAAACTGCCGCACTTGCTCGCGGCCCTGGGGAAATTCGGCGCGGTTACGCCAGAGGGTATCTTCGGTGTAGACCAATGCGACCCGGTCGGGATCGCGGGAATTCCAGGCGTCCTCCGCCATGCGCACTTTCTGCGCTGCGGTCTCGGCGGTGAAGGGTGGAACGGGGGCTTTGATTTCTGAAGTCATGGGTTTTGCTCCGTTGTGATGGGATGAGCAGACTCAGGCCTGCCACATGCCCGACATGCCGACGTAACTGGGCATGGCACGGAGTCTCTGAAACCAGCCCACGATATTGGGGTAAGAGTCAATCTCGATGCCACCTTCCGGCGCCAAAGCCAGGTAAGGATAGATGGCGAGATCGGCGATGGAAATGCGCTCGCCTAACAGCCAATCGCGGCTTTCCAGCTGGCTTTCGATGATGCGCAGCACCTTGTCGGCGGTCTGTCGGGCCTTGTCCACATCGATTGCCCTTCCGAACTTGTGGTGCACGCGCAGCAGGGCCGGGCCGTGGAAGATTTCGTTGGCGGCGGTTGACAGCCAGGCAGCGATTTGCGCCAGTTGGTAGGCATCGTCGGGCCACCAGGCTACGCCGCCATAGCGTTTCGCCAGGTATACCAGAATGGCCTGACTGTCACGGATGATCCGACCGTCATCATCCAGCACCGGCACCTGGCTAAAGGGATTGAGGTGGAGATATTCCGCGCTGCGCTGCTCACCACCCGCGAGATCGACGGGCCTGAGTTGATAGGGCAGGGACAGAAAATTCAGCAGCATCCGGACCTTGTGGCAATTGCCTGACAGCGACATGTCGTAAAGGGTGATCATGGGGTTCTCCTGATTTATATGAAACGTTCAAATTGCACCCGTTCGGCGCGAATTCCGAGGTTTCGGGCGGTTTGGCGCACGGCATCAATCAAACGGGTGGGCCCGCAGACATAGATGAGAGCATCGGCGGAGACATTGGCCAGCACGCCGGCCACGTCCAGCCGGGACGAGTCGGACGCCTGGCTGAAGTAGAGCCGGCATTGCTCGGGGAACCGTCGCTGCAACTCCCGGGCGAAGGCCATGTCCTGCAGCGTTCGGCCAGTGTAGTGCAGTTGGAAGTCCGCGCCCCACGCGGCCAGGGATTCCGCCATGGCCTTGATCGGCGTGATGCCGATGCCGCCGGCAATCAGAACGGTCGGACAGTCGTCCTCATGCAATGGGAAATAGTTTTCGGGCGGGTCGACCTGGAGACGGGTGCCCAACTGCCAGCCCTGGTGCAATGCCCGGGAGCCTCCTTCACCGTCATCCATCCGCAGCACGGCGATGCGATAAACCTCCGAATCATCCGGCGCGTCGGTCAGCGAATAGGCGCGCGAGGTCACGCTGCCATCGGGCAGTTCGACCGGCACGCGCAGATGCGCGCCGGCTTGATATTCAGGCAGACTGCCGCCTTCGGCATGGCTTAGTTCATAGGCACGGATGCTCGGCGTCACTTGGCGAATGCCGGTGATAGTCAGCGGTATCGCGCCAGCGCCCAAGGCGCGCGGGACGGATTTCTCCATCGCTTCGGGTTGGCGGCGGACTTGTTCGATCAGCGCAGCAACTTCCTGCTGACTGTAGCGCGGCGTGATGTATTTGGGGCAATTCCAGTCGAAGGCCTCGACCCGGATCAGGATGCCGCGCTCGACCGGGGCGCGGGAGTCCGGCAATTCCATTTTCCTGAGCAGCTCCGGCTCGGTACGTTCGTCCACCGCACGCGCCCGGCCCCAGATCTTCAGGCGCAGCCGGCGCGGATAATCCATCAAGATCAGGCTCACCCGGTCGTCACCGCGCAGATTGCCGACCGAGATATATTGGCGGTTGCCGCTGAAATCCGCATAGCCAATGGTGCGCTCATCCAGCACCCGCAAGAAACCCGCGGGTCCACCGCGATGCTGCACATAGGGCCAACCGGTCTGGCTCACCGTGGCCTGGTAAAAGCTGTCGCGCTCGGCGATGAAGGCTTGCTCGGCCTCGCCCAGAACGACCGTCTCAAGCGCGCCGAACTCGGCTCCCTGGTAAGACGTGCGGCTGCCCATTTCGCTCTGCACCACCTGTACGTCCGGCGTAAAACTGATCTTGGCAAAAGCGCGTGCCATGGTTGTGCTCCTCTTCGATAAGGCATGAAAGAGAAAGAGCGTCAGGGCGTCCCTCCCCATGGCTCGGGCCACACAACTAGGCGGCTTGCCTCAGAGCCACTTTCGGGAAATCGATCTCCACCCGGCTGGCCTTGCCCAGGATATTGGTCAGCACATTCATGCCCACGTGGGTGATAACCTCGACGATATCCGCCTCGCTAAACCCGGCGTCGCGCATCCCCTGCAACTCCCCGTTGGTCACTTCGCCCTTGTGCTCGGCCAGGGCGCGGGCGAAACGGACCGCCACCGCCGCCTTGGCATCCTGGCTGGAACCGGCGCGGTTGGCTTCGATCTCCGCGCCGTTCAAACCGGCCTTGCTGCCAATGGCGGTGTGCGCCGACAGGCAGTACTCGCAGCTGTTCTGCTGGGCCAGCGCAAGCGCGATGCGCTCCCGTGTGGCGGGGTCCAGTGAACCGTGGAAGGCGATGTGATGCAGGCCCAGGAAGGCTCTCAAGGCATCCGGCGAGTTGGCGAACACCCGCAGAAAATTGGGCAACATGCCCAATTGGCTCTGGATGGCCTCGAACAGGGCGCGTTGCTCGATCGTGGCGGTTTCGTTGCTGACAGTGTTGATACGGCTCATGGCAGTTCTCCTGTAAGGGCAGGGTGAGTCAATGGCCTGGTGAAACTCAACAGGCGGGTGCAGTGTGCCTTGTTGCATCGCAATAAAGAATCACCAAAAATATCAATTCATACTTCCGAAAAGTGGAATACTTCATGGATCGTCTGCATCTCATGAGCGTATACGTGGCGGTGGTGGAAGCGGAGGGTTTCGCCGGGGGCGCCCGCAAGCTGCAGATGTCGCCGCCGGCAGTGACGCGCGCGGTGGCGGCCTTGGAGGAGCGCCTGGGTGTGAAACTGCTGAATCGCACCACCCGCTATGTGCGAATGACCGAGGCCGGCCAGAAATACTACGAGGATGCCAAGCGCGTCATCGCGCTGGCCGATGAGGCCGATGATGCGGTGCTGGGGATCAACGTGGAACCGCGCGGCCAATTGGCGGTGACCGCCTCGGTGCTGTTCGGCCGTTTGTTCGTGATGCCCGGCATCGTTGAGTATTTGCGGCGATACCCGGAAGTGGAAGTCAACGCGCTGTTCGTGGATCGGGTGGTCAATATGCTGGAGGAAGGTCTGGACGTGGCGATCCGCATCGCCGAACTGCCGGATTCCTCCTACCGGGCGCTGCGCGTCGGCACGGTCAGGCGGGTCCTGTGCGCATCACCGGAGTACCTTGAGACCCATGGCATTCCGCAATCTCCCGAGGATTTGACCCGGCATCGCATCATCCTGGCACGCGGGCTGAATCCCGCCAATGAAATCCGCTTTCAGCGCGATGGGACTGCGCAGACGATCAAGCTGCAGCCGATCCTGAGCGTCAGCGACAACGACTCCGCGGCCAGCGCCGCGTTGGCTGGCCTGGGCATTACCCGCTTGCTGAATTATCAGATTGCCGGTTATCTGAAGAACGGACAACTCAAGATCCTGCTTAGCAAGTTCGAGGTTGCATCGGTCCCGGTCCACATCGTGCATCGCGAAGGCCGCCATTCGTCCGCGAAGATCCGCTCCTTCGTCGACTTGATGGCAGAGCGCTTGCGGGCGGAGCTGTCGCTCAATTGACTTTGCACGGCACGTTGAATTATTTGGACTTGGCGCCCGGAAAGAGCGGGGATGATCGCGGAATCTGGGCAGCCCCAATCTCAGCGGAGGACCACACGTTTATTTAGGTAGCCACGGAGAAGCGAGAGAGCCATCATCCTTTATGATCAACTACCGAATTAACGGTGCTGGGGGAGCGGCCGAACTTCTTGGAGTCAAGGTAACGACGCTGGCTTCGCGCATCAAAGCCTTGCAGATTCCGGTGAGGCCGGAGGAAGAATAGCCAATGACGCCAATCGCTCCGTGGGGAGTCGGTTTCTCGGTTTTAGAAATCGTGTTGGCGACGTCTACATCTATGGAATGAGATGCTTGCCGCTTTGCCTCAGACATGGCGGAAACACGATAGCCGATGGAACGAGTTCCATCGGCCCGATTGACGCGTTGGCCGCTCTAATCAGCCTGACTAATAATGGGGCAGTTGACGATAAAGCCCGATGCTTTGAATGCACCGCCGCCTGGCGCGGTGATCAGATGGCTCTTCGCCAGATCAAATGCACTTCCGACGTCCGTTTGCAGCAGATTTTTTCCTTTGGCGACTGCAGCAGCCGTCCATTCGGCGAGATTAACGTCCCATAGCGGGCTGTAACGTCCCTGATCAGGTGTCCAACGCAATACATTCAGGGGGGCTAGCCCGTCCAGCAAGGCAGAACTGAATCCCTGCCGTTGCGGGTTATCGGCTCCGGTCTGGCCGTTGACGAATCCCACCAAGGTCGCACGGGCGGAATTACTGCCATCGCCGCCTGCGAAAGGCGCTGCGTTCAACTGGGGCGCGAAGGTTACGCCTTCCAGGGCTGCGGCGGTGAAGTCCGAGGCATCCGTGGAAACATAATAGACTTCCTTGCCGTTGGCGTAGCCTTCGGTTTCCTTATAGACGACCCTACCGACGGAGGTATCGACGCTGACGACCTTGTCTGCCTGGCCCGATTCATTGGCGATGTGGGGCGCATTCAGTAGTGTGCCGTCCGGCAGTTCGATGAGCGGACTATATCCCGGATTTCCGGTGGCGCCGGGCTGGACCGCTGCAGGCGGAAAGCCCGCTGGTCCGGGGACGGCGATGCGCTCCGGGCTGAAGTCCACCGTGGCAGGAAACTGGATGACGCCATCGGTAACGGTCACCTTCTGCACGGCTACCGTTCCTTTCGCATTTAGCAGTTTGTCGGAGCGATTGACCCTGTATTGGCGCGCGGCGGTGTCGCTCGATGCATCCAATATGACGTACCAGACGGACTTTCCGTCGCTGGTGCCGCGATGCAGCGGCAAGCTGACCGTGTGTTCAGCAGAATTTTCTACCGCGCTTTCCACAAAGAGGCGCCTGGTTTCGATTGAGGAATCTGCGAGCGCTGTCATTGAGAGTAAAGCGCCGAGGGCTAGAACAGTTTGCTTGTTGATCTGAGATGGCTTGGTCATGGTGTTCTCCTGATGGATCTGCATAGTGAGCGTCTCACGGTGGGAGACTGCGAGTGTCCTGCCAATTTCTGCTTGCAGAATCGACAGCATGGTTACTGGAACGCCTACGAAAAGCTCAGAAACTCCTCGCAAAGCATAAGAGTCAGTGCAATGCACCAGGCTCCCCCGTGTACCACCGGGAAATCCGGCTGCGATGCGAATTCAGTAGGCTGCTGCGATTTCGGGAAGCCCGATGTCTGTCAAGGCTTTCTCAGAGTTGGATAACCCTGGAGAAAGACCCAGTCGTTTTCTCGGGACGAAGTGTGGCAACCAAGGCAACTGTCGGCGTAGCCCTTAGAGACGTTGATATTGGGATGGCTCGCTTCGAACAGGGCCCAGCCCCACCCTTCCCCCCAGTGGGAGCTACCTTTGAAGCGCTGCTGTGTGTCCTTGACCATCATGAACCAGACGGAATTGTCGGCAGCCCACTGAACGGACCCGGTGGTCAAGTTGGCGGAACCGATCTTGCGAATCTCCTTGATCAATATCGTCCCGTCGGGAAACCGCCCGGTATTCTTAAATGCCTTGACCGCTTCGGGTTGGGTATAGACGTCATGAAAGCCGAAACCCGGCGCCTTGGGATCATCGACCAACCAGGAGCCTAAATGGCTCCAGTCTTCGCGAAAGCCTTGGGGCAGCAGAATCTCGCCCGTGGAACTTACATAGGTACGATACGTTTCCGCAGCGAGCTCGGATGCTGACAGGTTTGATGCGCCAAAGCAGCCGAGAAGCAAAACCATGGGAAAGCATGTTGTTGCATTCATAAGAGCGATTCCGTGACAGCGCGCGTGATGGGACATTCAGCGCCCCGTGGCCAAACCGTTTCGATGGATCAAGCGATCCAAGGAAAGCATGCCAGGCCCATGAAGCAAACAAACCAGCAACATGATGCCCCAGATCTCATGCTGCTCCAGTCCCGCCACACCCAGGTCCGGATAGGACACCACGGCGATGATGTTGAACAGGAACAGCACGCCGGCCGCCCACCGGCCAAACAGGCCGAAGGCCAAAAGGACCGGAAAAGCCAGCTCGACACTGGTACCTAGATAGGCCGCTATTTCAGACGGCAAGAAGGGCACCGAATACTCCTGATCGAACAGATAAAGCGTGCTGTCCCAGGATTGGATCTTGGTCAGGCCGGCAGTCCAGAAGGCATAGGCAACCCAGAGCCTTAATATCAAGTCACCTACCGGTGATAACTGATCGAGACGCCGGGAAATCAGGTTCAAATAATTATTCAAAGTGGTCTTTGAAAGGCCTAACGAGCTGGTCATCTGTACGCTCATGGTCAATCTCCCTGAATCGAATGAGATAAATGTGTGAACAGGCCGCGCTGAAGCCAGCCCAGGAGGGAGGTAAAAAGATTGAAATAGTCGTCTGAAGTGATGGCCAGGTCGGCCGCTTCGATGAGCGTGGCTCCCTTGGCAAGCGCAGTCAGAAGGGCGTAATCGCCGGCATCCAGTGAATGGATTTCGACTTCCAATTTGGGCCGCACGATGAGCAGCCGGCATCCGCCCTCGCGCAGGTTGACGCGGTCGTCCCCGGTAAAGCCCGACTGATTGAACTCCCAGATGCGAAGCACCGGATAATCCGAAACCATCAAGCGTGCGGAAGGCTGCATCTCCAACCGAACTCCGCCCTGGGATTGCGGCGGAACGGCATCGAGGGCTGAAATTTTCAGTCCTTCCTCGTGACCCTCTTGAAAGGCCTCCTGCCGAAGCCATTCGAGCTTGGCTACATCCGCCAAGTAAGGCAGGCTCCTGGCTGGATGGTAATTCGCAAGGAAGGCAGGAAATCCAGTTCCATACTCAAACAAACGGGGTGAGCGGGGTGGATTGAGACAGACATACCGCCGCGCCATCGCATCGAAAAACGCTTCACCGACCAGACGGTTCACCACCGGGAAGCCATCGCGCAAAGCCTCGGTCAGACCAAGAATCGAATTGTTGCGGTAGATGGCCAATCTTTTGGCCGATGGAATACCATTGGCTCGAAGCCACTCGCTAGGGAAATTCTCCCCACGCAGAACGCTACGGGCGAAATCTCGCTGTAAGTCATGCAGCTTGGGCACAATGGGCCTCCATTAGAAGGTTGGCCCTTCTCGCCTCGCCAACCAATGTGTCTAGTCTCGGCAGATTCGTATCCCATTCCACCAGCGTCGGACAGGGCCCAAACCGATCCAGGGCCTGTTCATACAGGTGCCAAACTGCCTCACAGACTGGGCGGTCATGGGTGTCGATCAGGATTTCCCCGCCCTCGAACCGATTGAGGCAATGCCCGGCCAAGTGAATTTCCTCCACACGTTCGGCCGGGATGCAATTGAGGTATTCCGCGGTATCCCAACCGTGGTTGCGACACGAGACATAAACATTGTTGACGTCCAATAGAATTCCGCAATCGGCGCGGTACGACGTCTCCACCAGGAAGTCAGGTTCCGAAAGAGTGGAGTGCGTGAACTCCAGGTAGCTGGAGGGGTTCTCGATCAGGATCCGCCGGCCCAGAAAATCCTGGGTCTGTCGGATGCGGCTGACGAGATGATCCAAGGCCTCTTCCGTGTAAGGCAGCGGGATCAGATCATTGAGATAAGCTCCTTCCATTGAACTCCAGGAAAGGTGCTCGGAGACCAGAATCGGCTCAATGCGCGCCGCCAAATACTTGAGTCGCTGCAGATGGACCCGGTCCAGCGGATCAGTCGATCCAAGGGAGAGCCCTACCCCGTGCAAGCTGACCGGATAATCGCCTCGCAGCTTTTCCAGGTAGAAAAGCGGCGCTCCGCCCCGGCCGAAGTAGTTTTCGCTGTGTACCTCCAGCCAGCCAATCTGAGGACGGGAATCGACCAGCCCCTGGTAGTGCGGCGGCCGCAGCCCGATTCCGGCCAAGGCCGGAATCGTCGCTAAGGCGTCTGTTTGTGAAAGAAGACGCGCCATAGTCAGGCCTTATTTCGGGGCAGCCGCCGCGGCTTCGAGGCTGGCGCCAACAATTCGTTCGCAGGTTCCCTTGGGTAAGGCAATGAAGGCGTCTTTCTGACCGTCCTGAAGCGAATGTCCCGCACAGGCATTCGATAGGGTCTTGCAATCGTTTTGCCCGGTTTTAGCAATGCCGTAGCACTTTTCGACATTCTTCTTTTCACCGGCCAATGCGCTCGACTGTGTCCCGAGTGCTCCCAAACTAATAATCGAAGCCAAAGCGGTGATGACGATGGTATTTGTGTCTTTCATGGAGTGTCTCCCGTTAGTTGATGAATGGTTGCCGCGCGAATGAACGCCGCGTCGATCACATGGGAATCAATCTCCATGCCAGGTCGCCACAATCAAGCTTTCTCAATTGAATTCAACAAGATGAATCGTATGCGCGTAAAATCAACGAACCTTATGGATTCCGCCACCCACCAATAGTTGTGGCGCGCCACGGATAGTTGCGGGCATGATTGACGGGGAGCTGATGGGCAGGATGCCGCGGAAGACCTTTCTCGATCCGGCAAACCTGCAATATCTCGATAATTTGAGAAGCGCCGGCCACAAGGTTCGAGGTTCACGTAGGGCTGAAAGCAAGGTGGTTTGGCGCCCCGGGGCCAGGCGCACGAGCGGATGAAAGTGACTCCAGCAGGCTAAAAATGGTTGACGATTCAAACTCTATGGGCGCAAAAGTCGGGTCAACCAAGCCCGCCGTAGGCGCCGACGAACTTGCGGTATTGCGTGCCATCGTTGAAGGGACCGCGCAGACCACCGGCGACGATTTTTTTCGCGCGCTGGTCCGGAATCTGAGCATTGCCACTGGCGCGAAGAATGCCTTTATCGCCGAGTTCGCAGATTCTAAAACCCGCGTTAGGACCTTGGCGTTTTGGGTGGACGGCGAATGCGTTGCCAACCAGGAATGGGATCTGGCTGGCACGCCTTGCGAGGAAGTGCTGAGTGGAACGCTGTGTCACTACCCTGCGGAGGTGGAGAAGCTGTTTCCCAAGGAAGTCGGGGTGGAAAGCTATCTCGGTGTGCCGCTTCGCGACAGCGGCGGCTGCATCCTCGGGCACCTGGCGCTGTTCGACCGCCGAGCCATGCCGCCGGAGCCGAGGCTCTTGTATACCTTCGAGATATTTGCGGCCCGCGCCGCCGCGGAACTGGGGCGCATCCGCATGCTCGAGCAATTGCGCCAGAGCGAGGAACGCTTCCGCGACCTTTTCGACGAGGCCCCCATCGCTTACGTTCACGAGGATCTGGAATCGCGATTCATCCGAGCGAACCGCACCGCCATGCGGATTCTAGGCATAACCCCCGAGCAGGTGACCGGGACTGTCGGCATGTCCTTCATACCCGACACGCCTGATGCGCAGCGGCGCGTTAAGGAAGCTTTCGAATCGATCGGCAAGGGAACCGACACGGGCGGCGTGGTTTTGGAACTCCGTCGAAAAGACAACGGCCAGCCGATCTGGATCCAGTGGTGGTCGCGGCCCGATCCCGGCGGACAGTTTACCCGGACCATGTTCATCGATATCACCGAACGGGTATTGATGGAGCAAGAGCAGGCGCGGCTCAAAGCGCAGAATGCGTACCTTTTGGAAGAAATCAGAGCGGACCATAACTTCGACGAAATCGTTGGCCAAAGTGTGGCTTTGCGGATGCTGCTCAGCCATCTCAGCCGAGTTGCAGAGACCGACGCCACCGTGTTGATCCAGGGAGAGTCGGGTACCGGCAAGGAACTCGTCGCCCGTGCTGTCCATTCGGGTAGTCGCCGTGCGGATCGACCTCTGATCAAGGTCAACTGCGCCGCGCTCCCCGCGAATCTAGTGGAAAGTGAGCTGTTCGGACATGAGAAAGGCGCCTTCACTGGCGCCATTGCCAAGCGCATTGGACGGTTCGAGCTGGCCGACGGCGGTACGATTTTTCTCGACGAAATCGGCGAGATTCCCTTGGATGTACAGGTCAAGTTGCTAAGAGTCCTGCAGGAACGGGAGTTCGAGCGTATCGGAGGCACCCGGCCGATCAAGGTCGACGTGCGTGTAATTGCGGCGACCAATCGCAACCTGCTGGAGGCTGTCGCCGGCAAAGCCTTCCGGGACGATCTCTACTATCGGCTTAACGTCTTCCCGGTCCGGACTCCGCCGCTCCGTGAGCGACTGGAAGATATTCCGGCACTGACAACCCATATGGTTGCCAAGTTCGCGTCACGGATCGGCCGCAAGATAACTTCGGTGAGCGATGCATCCCTGGCGCGTATGCAGGCCTATCGTTGGCCTGGAAACATCCGCGAACTTGAAAATGTCATCGAGCGGGCGGTTATTCTGGCCGATGGTCCGGAGTTGGAAATCGACCCGGACATGTTGCCGGGCTCACATGATTCATCGGAGTCGGAGCGGATTTCCAAAAGCTCCTCAATGCATCGCCTGGAGGCGGTGGAGCGGGAACATATCGAAACCGTCTTGACCCGGACACGCGGCGTAATCGAGGGTCCGCAGGGCGCAGCCAAAATCCTTGGGCTTAACCCCAGTACCTTGAGGTTTCGAATGAAAAAGCTGGGGATATTGTCAGGCCATCGGACTGCGTCAAGCGGCGAGGGATAGGACGTCGAGTCAGTGGGAAAAGCCCAGCCGGAATTTGGCCGAGGACACGCCGCCAGTTATATGCTTTGGCGGCGTGCCGGTTGATTTACAATCCCGCCTCTCCGAAAACGAGACGCTTACGGATTTCCTTGTCCTGAAAGCAGCGTCAGGGAATATGCCGTGGGTAGACTTCTACCGCGACTTTCGAATCGGAGCGCCACTCGCAAACTTTGCCCTGGCAAGAGTTCGCCATTCGGCAGAAATACCCGAAGGTAGGGATCACCGTCGCGGCTCATGCCACTGGCATTCCGCAGGCGGACGGTTTTCGGCAATTGCTTGACGACGACTAGGAGATGAGTGTCGATTGCCGTTTCGCCTCGGTTGGTGATTCTAAAAACCTTGCCGCGGCGTCCCAATGAGCTCTGCCGGTTTGGTGCCATCATCTCGATGAAGGCTTGATCGGTGACATCCAGAAACTCTAATCCCTGATCGCGACGAGCCAATGGATCGTTGTCGTCGATTGCGAGCCCGCTGGGCATCAAACCGTCTTTTGCACCGAGTATGGCCAGGTCTGGACGGTATTTGGAATAGGTGAGATCGCGTTCGTTGGGCTGCAACGTATCGGTCGTCGACTTCGGATCGTACTTTACGAGCGTAGGGTCGTAGAGCGCGTTCTCCAAGAACTCGGTCAAATCGTCCATCTGCTTTTGCGAAAGCCCTAAGCCTCTGGGGTAACCCGCTCCACGAGGATGAGTAAACCGCTCCGTGAGCGTGGGCGCCGCACCAGCAGTCGGGTCCTGTGGAATGCCGGCATTAAAGTAGTCCACGACGTCACGGATCTTAGTGAACGATCCGTTATGAAAATACTGCCGTCCATCCTTCAACTGCCGCAGGGTCAAACTGCGAAACTTGAACGCATCGTCAGCATTGTGGGTGACCTCCTGGCGCCCGGTGTCCTCAGCGTGATACGGGAAACCGTCAGATCCCAGTCGGTTTGGGTCGAGGCGATCCCGAGCTGCGGCGTTCAGCGCCTGAACCGGGTGGTCGCCAATACCGATATTGAAGAAATTCTCCTCGACCAAGGCTCCGACACCAGCCACATCCGGATCGTCCGGTTGCTTGTTAAGCGTCGGTCCGCTGTGGCATTCGAAGCAGCCCGCTCCGCCGGCGGTGCCTGTCGCAGGGGTAAAAAATAAGCGGGCACCACGCCTTTGTGCTGGCGTCAAAGCCTGGTTATCTCCAGCCAGGAACCGGTCGAATGGCGTATTTCGGGTGACAACCGTGCGCAGAAAAGTCGCGGTTGCACGGAACACGGTTGGGTCGTTGATGAGACTGTCACAAGCGGTCGGTGCAGGTGGCGATTCGGGAACGCAGCCTGGTGCTTGAACCGCTTCCTCGGGAAAGGCATCGCGGAACAATTTCCGGTATGCGCCGAACTTGGACAGTTCCGCCGACTGGAAGCCAATCATCCGGTGGGCATCGAGGAGCAGGAGGGTCAAATTCTCATGGGCCGGATCATTGAATGGGTTGAGTGAGCCCGGGGTCACTTGCGGTTCACCGGCAAAACCGCCGAAGAGCAGTCGGTTGTTGAACGCAAACCCAACCATGGACGGGGACAGGCGACCCACACTGTCGATTTGATCGAGCCGGCCTGTAGCCAGCAACGCGGTGGGCGGCGGTTCGTGATAGAACAAGGCTGGCGTGGTCACTAAACGCTGACCGAGTGCATCGATGAAGATATCGGTCAGTGTCGGCAACGAATCGACCATCAAGTCACCGGGAAAAATCGGTTCGCCCCGTACTTTGGTGAGAATGGCTTGGGGCCGGCGGCGGGGAATGAAGTTTCCGTCCTGATCAGTGTAACCTCGGCCCTCGCCACCGGTGTTGAAATTGAGCAACTGGCCGGCCTTGCCCGCCGCCTCTCCAATATGACAGCTCCCACAGGAGCCGGTTTGTTTCGTGGCGTCGACAATCGCTTGAATGTTTTCATCAGCTGCATTTAAGGTCCCGCCAAACACGGTTCCGGAGGGCAGGTTCAACGGTTGGCCTTCATTGATATTGACCCGCGCGGTCCGGACGGGATCGTGAAACAGCATTTTGCCGAGATAGCGCTTGGCTTCCGTCGTTTCGTAACGGCCTGGCTGCGCCGCAGGGCTTGGCGGTACCGGGATAGCGTCAAACGTCTCCGGCACCTGCAGCTTTTTGATGCCGCCGACCTGATGATCGATGAAATGACGCAGAGCCGATGCGGAGTTATGCTGTTCCACATCGGCGGCCACATTTCCTTCGAATAGCGCAAGACCCAGAGCGGCAAGGTAAGAATACCAACGCGTTCTAGAATGGCAGCTGACGCCGCGGGAACTGGGTAAATGAGTGTGGGGTTGAGCGAGCATTTGTATACCTCCAGGACTGATGTGAAATGCAGTCCTCGGGCTTCCCGTGGGAACCTTAGAATCACGTCTTCTGCATCACTGTCACCGACAACCAGTTCTTAGGAAAAGCAAGCTTGATGATCAACCATCACATTCCGTGTAAAGCCGACTAGTTAAACTTGTTCCAGGAATCAGGATCAGGATGCGATTAAGACGGCGCCACGCGGCGATGAACTGCGTCGCTAACTACGCGCAATTCGTGCCAGAGTCTTTATGATGAAGGTTAGAAAGCTAGCTAATTGAATTTACGCGTCGAGTCAGCTTCTGTTCTGTGAAGACATGGAGAAAATCGGCCGCAGTTTGAAACTATTCTAAGCTTGAAACCACAAAATCTGGCGGCTGCCCTCAATATACTGTGGAGATCCATACTAAAGGAGACATGCCTCGTATCGGAGTGGAGCAGACGTTGACACTTTCATCGAACAGTCAGACGGCCGGACTTGGCCGATCAGACGCATCCACCGTCGTTCCGCAAAGCCGCCGCTCAAGGTGAATTTCACGGAGGGGTCGAATGGCTTCTTTGGCCGAACTGCTGAAATTCATGAACGGGACGCGTCAGTCTCTTTCTCGTCCATTGCGGCCAACCAACATTGGCTTCCAATTCGCGTGAACGACCGGAAATCGAAAAGGTTCGAGAAATTTGTGGAACCGCCCAATTCCTGTGAGTCAGGAGGTGTACATGATAGGTTGGTGTTTCGAAAAAGCGGACACAACAAATCCATCTTGCCTTAGCGCAAATTGCCGCTCCTAAAAATACAGCATCGGCCACTATAACTTTAATCCCGGCATCCTCGGCGATGCGGCCTCCGGCGCAGGCCGCAACCGGCTTTCTAATTCGGCGGAGTAGTCGGCGTATCGTATCCGTCCGGTAATCCCATCTGTAAGGCGCCCGATGGATTGCGCAAGATAGTGTCCACTTCAGTTTTTAGTGGACACTTTCATGGACTCATCTCCCAAGCGTACCCGGCGCTTCCATAGCGTTGATTTCAAGCGGCAGGTGGTGGACGCCTGCCGACAGCCCGGTGCCTCAATTGCCGCGGTCGCGCTGGCACACGGCATCAACGCCAACCTGGCGCGGCGTTGGCTGCGCGAA